>NZ_JAJEQL010000029.1:0-26039 GCF_020687345.1 Faecalibacterium butyricigenerans | reverse complement strand
GGAAGTCGAAGCCCAAAAATGCTAGCCGCTGCGCTAAACGCATTTTTTTGTGCTTCTCCTATTTACGGCTCCGCCGAAAATTTCACCTCTCTGCTGAACTTCACGCCCTGCGAGGGCGTAACACCAGCTGCAAAGCAGCAAGTCGGAGAAACGAGAAAAAAGCGTTTAGCGCAGCGGCTAGCTTTTTTCCGTTTCGACTACTCCTCCGGGATTATCAAGGGCGAGTAGCCCTTGATTCGTGCCTCCCGCGCCTCGAAAGTAGCGGGTGCTTTTCTGGTTCTCTTTTGGCACGCAAAAGAGAACTTAGCCTTACCGAAAGAGCAATTTGACCCGCGCTACAAGCGCGTGAAGCCGTTCATAAGAAAACTTAACCCCACGAAACCGTGCCGCCGCAGCAAAAAACTTTACTTTTTCGTCAGCGACTTCATCAAGCCGCCGTCGGCGATGATCTTCTGGATGAAGGGCGGGAAAGGCTCGGCCTGAAAGGTCTTGCCGGTGGTCTCATCGGTGATGACGCCGGTGTCGAAGTTCACGCTGACGGTGTCCCCTGCACCGATGGCGTCCACAGCCTCGGGGCACTCCATGATGGGCAGGCCGATGTTGATGCTGTTGCGGTAGAAGATGCGGGCAAAGCTCTTGGCGATGACGACCGAGATGCCTGCGGTCTTGATGGCCAGCGGCGCGTGCTCACGGGAGGAGCCGCAGCCGAAGTTCCAGCCGCCCACCATGATGTCGCCCTCCTTCACCTTGTTGATGAAGTCCTTGTCGATGTCCTCCATGCAGTGTGCGGCCAGCTCCTTGGCGTTCTGGGTGTTCAGGTAGCGGGCCGGGATGATGACATCGGTATCCACGTTGTCCGGGTATTTAAAAACAGAACCGTTTGCGTTGTTCATGGGTGACTCTCCTTTTCTCAGACCGTGCGGGGGTCGGTGATATAGCCGGTCAGTGCGCTGGCGGCAGCGGTAGCGGGCGATGCCAGATACACCTCGCTCTTGACATGGCCCATACGGCCCACGAAGTTGCGGTTGGTGGTGGAGACACAGCGCTCGCCCTCGGCGAGGATGCCCATGTAGCCGCCGAGGCAGGGGCCGCAGGTGGGGGTGGAGACGATGCAGCCCGCGTCGATGAAGGCCGTCGTCCAGCCGCGCAGGATGCACTCCTTATACACAGCCATGGTGGCGGGGATGATGATGCCGCGCACGCCCTTTGCGATGTGCTTGCCCTTCAGGATGTTGTAAGCAGCCTCCATATCCTCGAGGCGGCCATTGGTGCAGCTGCCGATAACCACCTGATCGATCTTGATGTCCTTTCCCTCGCTGGCGGGGTGGGTGTTCTCGGGCAGATGAGGGTAGCTGACGGTAGGTTCGAGGGCCGACAGGTCGATCTCAATGACCTTCTCGTACTCGGCGTCCGGGTCGGCCTCGTAGAACACCGGCTCCCGCTGGCTGCGGCCCTTGAGGTAGGCCTTGGTCACGTCGTCCACCGGGAAGATGCCATTCTTTGCGCCCGCCTCGATGGCCATGTTGCAGATGCTCAGGCGGTCATCCATCGACAGCGAAGCGACGCCCGGGCCGGTGAACTCCATCGATTTATACAGCGCACCGTCCACGCCGATCATGCCGATGATGTGAAGGATGAGGTCCTTGCCGGACACCCGCGGGGGCAGCGTTCCGGTCAGGACGAACCGGATGGCAGCCGGCACCTTGAACCATGCCATGCCGGTGGCCATGCCGGCCGCCATATCGGTGGAGCCGACACCGGTGGAGAAAGCGCCCAGCGCACCGTAGGTGCAGGTATGGCTGTCTGCGCCAATGACGCAGTCGCCCGCTGTCACGATGCCTTTTTCGGGCAGCAGCGCGTGCTCGATGCCCATCTGGCCCACATCATAGAAGTTGAGGATGTCGTACTTGTTGGCAAACTCGCGGCACTGCTTGGACTGGGTCGCGCTCTTGATGTCCTTGTTGGGCACGAAGTGGTCGAGAACGATGGCGATGTGCTCTTTGTCGAACACGCCGTCAAAGCCTGCCTTCTCGAACTCGTTGATGGCCACCGGTGTGGTGATGTCGTTGCCCAGCACGATGTCGAGCTTGGCGTTGATGAGCTGGCCCGCCTTGACCTCGGCGAGGCCCGCGTGTGCGGCCAGAATTTTCTGCGTCTGGGTCATTCCCATGATGGTACTCTCCTTTTTATCCTTCAGGCGGCTTGCCCTCTCCGTCATTGCTTCGCAATGCCACTCCCGAGTTGCGGCACCCAGCATCCGCTTCGTGCTTTAAAAAGCACTTGCGTCTTGCTGGCCGCAGCCCCAACAGCTCTTCCCTGTTTCCGCCACTGGCGGCAGTCAGAGCTGTTGCTCCCAAAGGGAGAGGCTTTTGGCTCCCCCTCTGGGGGAGCTGACGCCGGAGGCGGCTGAGAGGGCAAAGATGCTGCCCCTTATTTACTCTCGTTACTTATTATTGATGGCACTCACCAGCGCGTGCACACCGGCGACGATGATGTCGGTGTCGGTGCCCGCGCCCCATGTGACGGTGCCGTCGCCCCACTCGAGGCCCACGTAAGAGGCTGCGCGGGAGGTGGAGCCTCCGTCAAGGCTGTGCTCCGAATACGTTTCCAGATGGAACTCCATACCGGTGGCGCTCTGGATGGCGTTGGCCACGGCATCCAGACGGCCATTGCCCACCGAGGTGATGACCTTGCGCTGGCCGTTCATGTCCAGCGTGACGGTGGCGGTGATGCCATTGACCTGCGCGAAATGGGCCTCGACGACGGACAGGGGCTTGGTCTTGTTGAGGAAGACCTCCTCAAAGATGTGGAGCACCTCGCCTGCACTCAGCTCCTTGTGGCTGTGGTCGGACACGCTCTTAACCTTGTAGCCCAGCGCCTCCCGCATCTTGGCGGGCAGATTGTAGCCGTAGTTCTGCTCCAGCACGAAGCCGATGCCGCCCTTGCCGCTCTGGCTGTTGATGCGGATGACGTCGGCGTCGTAGGTGCGGCCGATGTCGTGGGGGTCCACCGGGATGTAGGGGCAGGTCCAGCGGTGGTCGCCCTTCTCCTTGCGGTAGGCCATTCCCTTTGCGATGGCGTCCTGATGGCTGCCCGAGAAGGCGGCAAAGACCAGCTGACCGGCGTAGGGAGTGCGCTCATAAATGTGCATCCGGGTAACACGCTCGTAGGTGGCGCAGATGGCAGGCATATCGGAGAAGTCCAGCTTCGGGTCTACGCCGTGGCTGTACAGATTCATAGCGAGGGTCACAGCGTCCACATTGCCGGTCCGCTCGCCGTTGCCGAAGAGGCAGCACTCCACCCGCTGTGCGCCTGCCAGAACTGCCAGCTCCGCGCAGGCCACGCCGGTGCCGCGGTCGTTGTGGGGGTGGGTGGAGATGATGACGCTGTCGCGGTACTTCAGGTGCTTGTCGCAGTACTCGATCTGGTTGGCGTAGACATGGGGCATACTCATCTCCACCGTGACCGGCAGGTTGATGATCATGGGGCGGTCGGGGGTGGGCTGCATGATGTCCAGCACCGCATTGCAGACCTCCACAGCGTAGTCCACCTCGGTACCCGTGAAGCTCTCGGGGCTGTACTCGAAGAGGAAATTGCCCTCGTACTCCTCGCTCAGCTGCTTGACCAGCTTTGCGCCGTCCACGGCGATCTGCTTGATCTCCTCCTTGGACTTATGGAACACCTGCTCACGCTGGGCGACAGAGGTAGAGTTGTAGAAGTGGATGACGGCCCGGGGCGCACCCTTGACCGCCTCGAAGGTGCGGCGGATGATGTGGTCACGGCACTGGGTCAGCACCTGCACGGTGACGTCCTCGGGGATCATGTTTTTCTCGATGAGGGTGCGGAGGAACTCGTACTCCGTCTCGCTGGCGGCGGGGAAGCCCACCTCGATCTCCTTGAAGCCGATCTTCACCAGCATCTGGAAAAACTCCAGCTTTTCTTCAAGGCTCATGGGGACGATCAGGGCCTGGTTGCCGTCCCGCAGGTCCACGCTGCACCATGCGGGAGCTTTCTCGATGTGGTCCTTCTTGACCCAGCTGTCATAACCGGCGGGCACGGGGTAATATCCCGGTGCGTATTTGGTAGCGTCCATCATTTTGTTTTCCTCCAGCTTCCTTATTGACTTACGTTTCCCACAAACGAAAAGGCTCCCGTCTCTCAAAGGACGAAATCCCCTGAGAGACGAGAGCCTGTAATTTCTGTTACAGGGCACCCGTGGTACCACTCTCTTTGCTGTGCTCAACACACAGCCGCTCTGCACGATCGGCTTTTTGGGGCGAATCGCTGCCCGGATAACGGTGGGCTTCCGTCAGGGCCTACTGTCTGCTTCAGCCCTGCCGCTCAGGGGCCAGTAACCGAAACCCTCTGCACCGCCTTGCACCACCCGGCGGCTCTCTGCACGCAGAAGAAGATCGTTTTTTCCCCGTCAACGCATTTGCGCTTTGTTCAAAGTGACCTCATTTTAGCAAAACCTGCCGCCCCTGTCAAGAAGTTTGCCTCATGACGAAGCTGAAACGATTTCATGTGAGCGGCGGTGAAATTTTCCAAAATTTGCGTTTCTCCCCGCTCAGGTCTCCACGCCCTCGAACTGGCTGTTGTAGAGCTTGGCGTAGAAGCCGCCCTGTGCCAGCAGCGTGTCGTGGTCGCCCTGCTCCACGATGTGGCCGTCCTTCATCACGAGGATGACGTCGGCCTCCCGGATGGTGGACAGGCGGTGTGCCACGATGAAGCTGGTGCGGCCCTGCATCATCCGGGCAAAGGCCGCCTGAATGCGCACCTCGGTGCGGGTGTCGATGGAGGAGGTGGCCTCGTCGAGGATCAGCATCGGGGGCAGGCAGAGCATCACGCGGGCGATGCAGAGCAGCTGCTTCTGGCCCTGACTGATGTTGCCGCCGTCCTCGGCGATGACGGTGTCATAGCCCTCGGGCAGGCGGCGGATGAAGCTGTCGGCGTGGGCGGCCTTGGCTGCGGCCACCACCTCGTCGAGGGTGGCGTCCGGCCTGCCGTAGGCGATGTTCTCCCGCACCGTACCGGCCCGCAGCCAGGTGTCCTGCAGCACCATGCCGTAGCTGCCCCGCAGGGAGGCGCGGGTCACATTCCGGATGTCGGTGCCGGAAACTTTGATGGCACCGCCGTTGACGTCATAGAACCGCATGAGCAGGTTGATGAGGGTGGTCTTGCCGCAGCCGGTGGGGCCGACGATGGCGATGCGCTGGCCGGGCCTGACGTCCAGAGACAGCCCCTCGATGAGCGGGCGGTCGGGCAGGTAGCGGAAGGAGACGTCCTCGATCTGGACGTGGCCGTCCGGCTCGAGCCGGACAGCGTTTTCCACCTCGGGGCACTGGTCCTCGGCGTCCAGCAGCTCAAACACCCGGGCCGCGCAGGCCAGAGCGTTCTGCAGCTCGGTCACGACGCCGGAGATCTCGTTGAAGGGCTTGGTGTACTGGTTGGCGTAGCTCAGGAAGATGCTCAGCTGGCCGATGGAGATGCCGCCAGCTACCGCGTAGAGCGCACCCACAAGGCCGACGCCTGCGTAGACGATGTTGTTGACGAAGCGGGTGGCGGGGTTGGTCAGGCTGGAGAAGAAGATGGCCTTCAGGCTCACGTCCTGCAAGCGGCCATTCACCTCATCGAAGGCCGCAAGGCTCTGCGCCTCATGGCCGAAGGCCTGCACGACCTTCTGGCCCTCGATCATCTCGTTGACGAGGGCGGTCTGCTCGCCGCGGACAGTGCTCTGGCTCTGGAAGTAGCCATAGCTGCGCTTGGCGAGGAAGCTGGCCACCACGAGGCTCAGGGGGGTGATGCAGACCACCACCAGCGTGATGGGCACGTTCTGCCGCAACATGAACAGCAGGGTGCCGAGGATGGTCAGCACGCCCGAGAACAGCTGGGTGAAGCCCATCAGCAGGCCGTCGGCGAAGGTATCCACGTCGGCCACCATCCGGCTCACGATGTCGCCGGAGGGGTGGCTGTCGAGGTAGGAGAGGGGCAGGGTCTGGATCTTCCGCATGGCGGCGTTTCGCAGGTCGCGGCTGACCGCGAAGGTGATGCGGTTGTTGCAGACGCTCAGCAGCCACTGCGCAAAGGCGGCGGTCACGGCCACAGCCACGATCTCATACACGATGCGCAGCACGCCCGCGAAGTCCACGGCCCCCTTGCCCAGCATCATATCGATGGCGTCGCCGCAGAGGATGGGGATATACAGCTGGGCCGCGACGCTCACCGCCGCCACGATGAGGCTGCACCCCACAAAAAATCCGTAGGGCCTGATCTTCTGGAGCACCCGGGTCATGGTGGCCTTCTGCTGCTCAGGGGTCAGCCTGCTTTTTGCTTTTGCACTCATTTCTGCGCATCCCCTTTCTTGAACTGGCTCTCGTAAATTTCACGATAGACCGGGCAGCTGTCCAGCAGCTCGGCGTGACGGCCAAGGCCCACCATATGGCCGTCGTCCAGCACGATGATCTGGTCTGCGTGCTGCAGACTGGCGGCACGCTGGCTGACGATGAAGACAGTCAGAGCGCCCGGCAGCGCGGCCAGCGCCTTGCGCAGGGCCGCGTCGGTGGCGTAGTCCAGCGCGCTGGCGCTGTCGTCGAGGATGAGGATGTCGGGCCTGCCCACGAGGGCGCGGGCGATGGTCAGGCGCTGCTTCTGGCCGCCGGAGAGGTTTCGTCCCCCCTGCTCCACCGGCTCATCGAGGCCGAGGGGCTTGGACCGGACGAACTCCGCAGCCTGCGCCGTCTCCAGCGCGGCCCAGAGGTCAGCCTCGGAGGCGTTCTGGTTGCCCCAGAGCAGGTTCGAGCGGATGGTGCCGCCGAAGAGCTGGGCCTTCTGCATGACCACGGCCACCCTGCCCCGCAGGTCGGCCCGGGGGTACTGCCGGACGGGGCGGCCCATGATCTCCACGCTGCCTTCGGTGGCGTCGTAGAAGCGGGGGATGAGGCTGATGAGGCTGGATTTGCCGCTGCCGGTGCCGCCGATGACGCCGATGGTCTGGCCGCGCTTGGCCGTGAAGCTGATGTCGGAGAGGCTGGGTGCGCCTGCGCCCTGATAGGTCAGGCCCACATGGTCGAAGCGGACGGCGTCGCCGGCCTTTTCCGCCGGGACTTCACCGGCAGGCTCCCGCGGGAACTCCATGCCCGGCTCGGTGTCCAGCACGGCCTGCACACGGCCTGCACAGGCCAGCGCCTTGCTCACCTGCACGATGAGGTTGGCCAGCTTGACCAGCTCGATCAAGATCTGGTTCATATAGTTGACCAGCGCGATGACGTCGCCGGAGGCCATGCCCCCGATGTTGATCTCGATGCTGCCCACATACAGCAGCGCCACGATGGCGAGGTTGATGATCACATAGGTCAGCGGGTTCATCAGGGCGGAGATGTGGCCGACGTGGAGCTGCATCTTCGTCAGCAGCTCGTTGGCGTCCTCGAAACGGTCCACCTCGGTCTTCTCCTTGTCGAAGGCGCGGACGACGCGGACGCCGGTGAGGTTCTCGCGGGTCAGGCCCAGCACGCGGTCGAGCCGCGCCTGCACCGCCTTATACAGGGGTCGGGTGATGACCATGACGCCGAAGACCACGACGCTCAGCAGCGGGATGGCCACCACGAAGATGAGGGCGGCGCGGAAATTGACCGTAAAGGCCATGACCATCGCGCCGAACACCACGAAGGGACTGCGCAGGAACAGCCGGAGGAAGAGGTTCAGGCCGCTCTGCACCTGATTGACGTCGCTGGTCATCCGGGTGATGAGGGTGCTGGTGCCCATGGTGTCCATCTCGGTGAAGCTCAGGCACTGGATGTGCTCAAACAGCGCGTGGCGCAGGCCGGTGGAGTAACCCACCGCGGCCTTGGCCGAGAAATACTGGGCGGTCAGGCTGCAGACAAGGCCCACGAAGGCCAGCAGGAGCAGGATGCCGCACCGCACGAGGATGTAGCGGAAGTCGTGGGCCGCGATGCCCACGTTGACGATGTCGGCCATCACAAGCGGCACGAACAGGTCAAAGGTGGCTTCCAGCATCTTGAAAAGCGGCGCAAGCACGCTCTCGCGCTTATAGCCGCTGAGGTAGCGAAGCATTTTATTCAAGGCTCGATTCTCCCTTTCTCTGATGTATTTCAGTCAAAACAGTTTTTATTATAGCGCATTCCAAACCAGAATGCCATGTTTCCGATTGAGAAAAACGGAAAATCCTGCTATACTGGAAAGGAATCTCAAACGAAAGAATGGTGGATGCTATGGCAAAGGATGGAACAGCACGGCTGCGGCTGCGCCCGGTGGGCGCGGCAGACCGCAAAAAGCTGCCGGAGTATGGGCCGCTGGGCACAGGCTGCCCCGCCGTGGAGCGGGCAGTGGCTGCGCTTTATAAGGGCCAGAACGAGGAGAGCTTCTGGGCGCTGATGAACGCCATCAACTACGCCCTCGAGCTGGACACCCGGGTGCTGGTGCCGCTGGAAGCCTCGTCCGACCAGCCGGACGGCGCGGCCCCGTGGGCCGAGCACCCCGTCCCGGCGGAGAAGGCCAAGGACCTGCCGTTCTGGACCCTGCACACCCAGAAGGGCCGGTGCTATCTGCCCCTCTTCACCTCGGTGCGGGCGGCGGAGGCCGACAAGGGCACCGCCAGCCGCCCTATGGCCGAAATGCTTCTGTCTGCCGCCATGCAGTCGGCGCTGGACTCCGACCGCATCGACGGTGTGGTCATCGACCCATGGACAAGCTCGGCCACGCTGGACTGTTCGCTCCTCAACGGCCTGCTCCATGCCGGCCACGACACCAGCGAGCCGGGCGAAGAGGAGCTGCGGGCCGGGAACCGGGCCATGGCCGAGGGCCGCTGGGACGACGCGATGCACTTCTATCAGCTCTCCGCCGAGGAGGGCTGCGCCGAGGGCCTCGCCATGATGGGCGAGCTGCTCTACGAGGGCAAAGGCTGCCGCAAAAGCCCCGCGCAGGCCCGGAAGTTCTGGAAAAAAGCCGCCGATGCCGGAGACGTAGCCGCATGGGTGGCGCTGGGCGACGACGCCATGGTACAGGGCAAGGGCGTGGGCGCAGCCCTGCGGGCCTACCGCAAGGCCCAGAAGCTCTGCGCCTCCACCCCCGACGTTGCCTATATGCCGCAGGTCTGCCTCCGGGTGGCCCAGTATGAGACGCAGTATATCTCCCGCAAGCAGGCGCTGGCCCAGCTGGCCGAGGCAAAACAGGGCTTCCTCATTCGCCAAAAGGAGGGCGACGAGACGGCCCGGAGCTGGCTGGATGAGACCGAGCGCGTCATCCGCCAGCTGCTCGAGAAGGAGTCGGGCTGAAACACAAAATCTTTACAAATGCTCCAAGGAATCGTCATACGGAACCGATATGATACCTATGAGAAAATATGCGCGTCGCAAAAACAGAGAGGACGACCAGAATGAGCAAAGTGATCGGTATTGACCTTGGCACCACCAACAGCTGCGTAGCCGTGGTGGAGGGCGGCAAGCCCGTCGTTATCACCAACGCAGAGGGCGAACGCACCACCCCCAGTGTGGTGGCGTTTACCAAGGACGGCGAGCGGCTGGTGGGCGGCGCGGCCAAGCGCCAGCTCGCCGCCAACTCCGGACGGACGGTGTCCAGCATCAAGCGGCATATGGGCAGCGACTACCGCGTCCACATCGACGGCAAGGACCTGACCCCGCAGGAGATCAGCGCCATGATCCTGACCAAGATCCGCCGCGACGCCGAGAGCTATCTGGGCGAGCCGGTGACGGAGGCCGTCATCACCGTCCCGGCCTACTTCGACGACAGCCAGCGCAAGGCCACGCAGGACGCGGGCCGCATCGCGGGCCTGAACGTCCTGCGCATCATCAACGAGCCGACCGCCGCAGCCGTGGCCTACGGACTCGACAACGAAGCACCCCAGAAGATCCTGGTCTACGACCTCGGCGGCGGCACCTTCGATGTCTCCATCATCGAGATCGAGGACGGCACCTTCACGGTGCTGGCTACCGGCGGCGATACTCGTCTGGGCGGTGACGACTTCGACCAGCGCATCGTGGAGTATGCGGTGGCCGAGTTCAAGAAATCTGACCGCATCGACCTTTCCCGCGACCCCGCCGCCATGGGCCGCCTGAAGGAAGAGGCTGAAAAGGCCAAGAAGGAGCTGTCCAGCGCCCTCTCGGCCCAGCTCAATCTCCCCTTCATCGCGGTGGGCAAGGACGGCCCCCACCACCTCGACCTGACCCTCTCCCGCCCCCAGTTCGAAATGATGACCGGCGACCTGCTGGCCCGGACCGTGGCCCCTGTGCAGAACGCACTGCGGGACGCCGGCATCTCGGCCTCCCAGCTGGGCAAGGTGCTTCTGGTGGGTGGCAGCACCCGGATGCCTGCCGTTGAGCGTCAGGTAAAAGAGCTGCTGGGCTGTGAGCCGAGCCACAGCCTCAACCCCGACGAGTGCGTGGCGATGGGTGCCGCCGTACAGGGCGGCCTGCTGCAGGGCGGCGGTAAGCTGGCCGGTGCCACCGGTGCAGCAGCGCAGGGCCTCGTGCTGATGGACGTCACCCCTCTGACCCTCTCCATCGAGACGCTGGGCGGCGTCGCCACCCCCCTCATCACCCGCAACAGCATGATCCCCACCCGTAAGAGCCAGCTCTTCACCACGGCCCGCCCCATGCAGACCAGCGTGGAGATCAACGTCCTGCAGGGCGAGCGGCATTTTGCCCGGGACAACAAGAGCCTCGGCAAGTTCAAGCTGAACGGCATCCGGGCCAGCTTCTCGTCCAAGCCTCAGATCGAAGTCACCTTTGACATCGACGTCAACGGCGTGGTCAAGGTGTCGGCCAAGGATCTCGGCACGGGCCGGGAGCAGAACATCACCATCACCGGCAGCACCAACCTCTCGGAGAATGAGATCCAGCGCGCCATGGCGGACGCCGCCGCCTACGAAGCCGAGGACAGCCGCCGCAAGGAGCGTCTCGCCCTCCACAATCAGGCCGAAGTGCTGGCCTATAAGGTAGACGAAGCCCTCTCGAAGTGCAAGAAGGAGCTGGACAAGGAGGAGAAGAACCGCATCAAAGCCGATGTGGCGAACCTCCGCCGCTGCCTGCGGAAGGACAAGCCCGAGAAGATGAACGAGACGGAGGAAGCGAACCTCCGTCAGGCCAAGAGCCAGCTGGAGGCCAGTGCAAACCACCTGATGCTCCTCTACGCCTCGGAGCAGGGCGGGAGCGGCCCGGACGATACCATCTGAACACACAAGAAGGCCCGCTGCGATGAATGCAGCGGGCCTTCTTGCTGTTCGTATCAGTGGAAAAGAGGAGAGAAAACGGTTCGTTTGCGGCTCAGCGACCGACGATGAGGTCGCGGCGGCTGCGGAAGCCCACGGTGAGGCGGGCGCTGCTGCCGAGGTGGCGCAGGGTCACTTTGGTGCCGGACTTCTGGCCCTCGCACAGGAGGGTCAGGTTCAGGGTGGTGGAGGTCTTGCCGGTCTTGAACACCAGCGTGCTCACACCCTGATCCAGCAGGGCCTGCATATCGAGGATGGTGGCCCGGAAGGTGGCATTGTCATCCGGAGCGTCCAGCGTCAGCACCTGGCCCTCCTGACGGGCGGTATAAAGCACCTGCTTGCCCAGCAGACCCTTGACGGTGTAGCGGGCCTCGTGCTTTTCCTCCGCTGCGTCGGAGATCATCATGACATTGCCCTGAATGGGATTCTCCACCGGGGAGGCGTAGCCGCCGTAGTTGGGGTCTACCTCCCCCACCGGAACGTCGGAGTGGAGGGCGATGTCGCCCTGCGTCATGACGCTCTCGGCCTGCGGGGGCAGATAGCCCGCGACGACTGTGTCATCGGCAGCGAAAGCGCCCACGCTCATTGCAGCGGTCATGGTCAGCAGAGCGGCCGCAGCAGCGGCACGGCGTGCAGTGTTCTTGTTCAGTCTCATATGTCGTATCCTCCTGTAGGGGGATGACCTCTCCGTCAGCGCTGACGGAGGGGTTTTCCCAAATTACTATCTTATTTGCGACACGGCGCATCAGAAAACCGCCGTATCTGTAATGAATACGGATACGGCGGTCAGATTATTGCAGCACTTTCCTTTTATTTTTCATCTGAGGCTTTTTCTTCGAGGATGGCCATGAATTCGTCGCCGGTGATGGTCTCCTTCTCGTAGAGGTACTTTGCCAGCTCGTCGAGCTTGGCCCGGTTGTCGGTCAGGATCCGGATGGCCTTTTCGTGCTGGGCCTTCACCAGTTCCACGACCCTCTGGTCGATCTCCCTCTGGGTCTGGGCCGAGCAGGCCAGCGAGGTGTCGCCGCCCAGATACTGGTTGTTCACCGTCTCAAGGGCCACCATGTCGAACTCCTTGCTCATGCCGTAGCGGGTGAGCATGGCGCGGGCCAGCTTGGTGGCCTGCTCGATGTCGTTGGATGCACCGGTCGTGACCGACTGGAAGGCCACCTCCTCGGCGGCACGACCACCGGTGAGGGTGGCGATCTTATTTTCCAGCTCTTCCTTGGTCATGAGGTAGTGGTTGCCCTCTTCGACCTGCATGGTATAACCCAGCGCACCCGAGGTGCGGGGGATAATGGTGATCTTCTGGACGGGAGCGGAGTGGCTCTGGAGCGCCGCCACCAGCGCATGGCCGACCTCATGGTAGGCCACGATGCACTTTTCCTTGTCGGTGAGGATGGAGTTCTTCTTTTGGTAGCCTGCGATGACCACCTCGATGCTCTCCTCAAGGTCAGCCTGCGTCACGCTCTTGCGGCCCGAGCGGACAGCCCGCAGAGCGGCTTCGTTGACGATGTTGGCCAGCTCTGCGCCGGAAGCGCCGGAGGCCATCCGGGCCACGGTGTTGAAGTCGATGCCGGGGGCAAGCGCCACCTTCTTGGCATGGACCTTCAGGATCTCCTCGCGGCCCTTGAGGTCGGGCAGCTCGACCGGCACACGGCGGTCGAAGCGGCCGGGACGGGTCAGGGCGGGGTCGAGGGAGTCCGGGCGGTTGGTGGCCGCAAGGATGATGACGCCGGTGTTGCCCTCAAAGCCATCCATCTCGGTGAGCAGCTGGTTCAGGGTCTGCTCCCGCTCATCGTTGCCGCCCAGCTGGCCGCTGTTGCGCTTCTGGCCGATGGCGTCGATCTCATCGATAAAGACGATGCAGGGGGCCTTTTCCTTCGCCTGCTTGAACAGGTCGCGCACCTTGGAGGCACCCATGCCCACGAACATCTCCACGAACTCCGAGCCGGAGATCGAGAAGAATGGCACATTGGACTCACCGGCCACAGCTTTTGCCAGCATGGTCTTGCCGGTGCCCGGAGGGCCGACGAGGAGGATGCCCTTGGGCATGGAAGCACCGATCTCCTCGTATTTCTTGGGGTCGTGCAGATAATCGACGATCTCCTGCAGATTCTCTTTGGCCTCGTCCTCGCCGGCCACATCCGCGAAGCGGATGCCGTGGGTGGACTGGACATAGACCTTGGCGTTGGACTTGCCCACGCCGCCGAACATCATCGAGTTCGCGCCGCCGGCCTTCTCCATCAGCTTCCGGTTCATAACATTGCCCAGCCAGACGAAGAGGACGATGGGCAGCACGAAGCTCAGCAGAAAGCTCATCAGCGGCGAGGCCTGCTCGACGATCTCGCTGGAAAACTGTGCGCCTGCGTCGTAAAGGCGCTGGGTCAGGTCGGGGTCGTTCATGAGGCCCGTCTTGTAGACCTGCGTTTCGTCTTTATCGGTAAAAAGGATCTGGTTGGATTCCACATCCACCCGGCCGATGTCCTTCTCCTCGGTCATGGACATGAAGGTGCCGTAGTCCACTTCCTTGATCTGCCGTTCGTTCATCCACGGCACGAGCACGAAGTTGAGCAGCATCAGCACCAGCAGCACGATGGCATAATAGATGGCCAGCGGCTTTTTGGGGGTCTTGACTTCTTTCATGGGGTTCCCTCCTCGCCCTCTCCGTCTGCTTTGCAGCCACCTCTCCCACGGGGAAAGGCACCGGCGTGCCGGGCAGGCTGAAGCGGGACGACCAAAGCTTATGATCTCGGAAACGGCAGTGCCCTGCAGTTCCCTGTGAGTTTGATAGTAGCATACCACGACGCCATTTAAGAAACCAGCGTTTCGAGGGTAACTTTGCAAAAACTTCGCAGATTCTTAACAAAGAAGCCCGCCGGATGCATTTTCCATCCGGCGGGCTTCCCCTGCCTTTTATCGCCCTGCGGTTTTCCCGGAGGATGAGATTCAGCTTTCGGCCTTCAGCACCGTCGGCTCAGCGGGCGGCGGCGTGAGAGTGGAGTGGGCCAGCACAAAGGCAGCGGCCCGGCTGGACGCGATGCGCTGCGCGGCGCGGCGGCGGTCGTTTGAGGGGAAGGTGTGCTCCCCGTCCCGCTTGTCGTCCCAGTGGGCCAGTTCTTCCTCCACCTCGGCCTCCGTGGGCCAGAGCTGCTCTCGCTGCGCCACCAGCAGCAGGCCCATCCGGCTGCGCAGCTTGCGCTCCGCCTCGGTGTGGAGCCATGCGCGGAACTCCTCCACGGTCTGGCCCTGCACCTTCAGATACTGGTCGAAGTTGATGCCGTTGGCCTGCATCCGCAGGTTGAACTGACGCTGTTCGGCAAAGTAGTTGCCCGCCACGAGCTGCTTGGGCAGCGGGCCTGTGACCTGTGTGCCCAGCTGGGCGATGAGGGCCTGTTCGGCCACGGCGCGGGCCTGCTGGCAGCGCTGGGCGTAGATCTCCTGCGTCACTCTGGCCCGGAGTTCCCGCCTGCCCTCGGCGTCGGCGGCGCGGTCCTCGTCGCCGTGATTCCGGTTGATCTCCAACTCGATGGTCAGTTCCCGGATGGGCCGGGGCTGGATGGACTGGACAAAGCCGGTGTATTCCCCCAGCTCCAGCGGCGGCAGACAGAAGAACTGCGCCCCCACCCGGAATCCCTCGGCCCGGTTCACCGCCAGAAGCTCAAAATCCGGGTCTGTGACAGGCTGCAAGCCATGCTCCGCCATCAGCTGAGCAAACAAGGGCGAAAAGCCCTCCAGGATCGCCCGGTTCACCGCCGCCGTCAGCAGGTCATCTTCGTCCTGCGCATCCCCCGGGGCGGCTCTCACAGCCTGTACAGCTTCTTCCAGCTCTGCCGCCGTCGCGGAAAAGACCACCCGGCAGTCGCCCGGCTCCGCCATTCCAAAATGTTCGAGTTTCATCTTTCTTTTCCCCCTCTCAGTGGACGATGCCGGCCATCAGCACCAGCAGCACGATGCCAAGCACGATGTACAGCACTTCCGCACCCAGAACGGACTTATCGCCCTCGACGTACATCTCGGCGGGGTCGTCCGGGTCATAATAAAGGGTGACGACCGTGCCCTGTGCCAGCTCTCTGCCCTTTGCGGGCTTGGGATAATGGAGATGGTGGATGCCGCCTGCGGTGGAAAATTCCAGCAGATAGGCTTCACCGTCCCGGCTCTGCACCGTGCCCGCCACTGCGGCCTCTACTTTTTCGCCCCGGGTCATGAGCCTGCGCCGACGCGACCAGCTCCGCCACGCCATATAGAACATGATGCCTGAGCCGATGAGAAAGATAATGATATTGAACATCTGTAGTTTCCCTCTTCCGTAAATAGTCCCGCCGGGCCGCCTGCCCCGCAGGGGGTGATATTTATTGTACCATATCCCGCCAGATTTTTCGCCCCATTCGGCCTATACGGAATGCAACAATTTTCGCTCGAAAATTTGTAGCATGATTTTTGAAAAAAGTGCTTGACTTTCTCTGCATCCGTGGTATAATAATCATCGTTCCGAGCCGAACGGCCACGAACAAAAACAGAATATGCGGATATGGCGGAATTGGCAGACGCGTTAGATTCAGGTTCTAATCGGGGCAACTCGGTGGAGGTTCAAGTCCTCTTATCCGCACCATGACGAATGTTCTTACAGCATTTAGCTGTCAAAGAACATTCGTCATTTTTTATGTGCTAAATAGCGACATCACAGGGGGCGTAGTTCACAACTACGCCTTTTCTTGTATTCACCGATACATCGGGTGTCGGTAAAGGAAGTGCGCTTGGAATCTCGATGGTGCCCACGCAGTTGTAGTGAATGCGGAGCCGCTGCTCCCATACACCGTTGACCTTTTCTGCATTGAACACTTCGATTTTTTCCACCAGTTCATTCAGCATCCGGGGTGTCAGCTTTTTTGCTCTGGTGTACTTGCGAACCAGACTGATGAACATATCCGTTGTCATGGTGCGGCTGCTCTGCTTTTCGATTTCGGAGCGGAGCTGTTTGATTTTCTCGGTCAGCTCCTTTTGCTCGTCCTCATATCTCCGGGACATTTTGGAAAAGCGTTCATCAGAGATCTTGCCGGAAACATTGTCCTCATAGATGCGCTCAAAGAGGCCGTCCAGTTCTTCATCACGGGCAAGGAGTGCTTTCAACTCTTTCTCTTTCAGCTTGCGGTCGGCTTCGTCTGCCTGCTGGGAGTGCCCGATAACAGCCTTCAAAAAGTCGTCCTCATAGAGGCTGGCAAACTTGGTCAGCCGCCGAATCTCGCCCAGCACCACTTCTTCCAGAAAGTCTACCCTGATGTAGTGGGTGGATTGGCAGGTGCCACGGTTGCCCTTGTAGTTGGAGCAGTTGAAATACTTGATTTCCGGGTTGCCCTGATTGAAGTGGAAATGCAGATTGCAGCCGCAGTCTGCGCAGACAAGCAGGCCAGAGAACATATTGTGTTCTCCGTTGCTGGTACGGCGTTTGCGCATTTTTCCGCGTTTCTGCTGTACCTGTTCAAACACGGCTCGCTCAATAATTGGCTCGTGAACATTTTGGAACACTACCCAATTTTCCGGGTCGTTATGAATCCGCTTCTTATTCTTGTAGGACTTGGAGTAGGTTTTGAAGTTCAGAACATCACCACAATACTCCTGCTGGTACAGAAGATGGGTAATCGTGGAGCCATTCCACTTGGTGGCGGGGCGCATCTTGGTCTTTCCGGGACGGCCGATGCCTTTCTGAATCCAGTAGGCCTGCGGCGTCAGGATGCCTTCCTTTTCAAACTGGGTGGCAATCTGTTCCGTGCCAAAGCCCTCCAACGTCATATCAAAAATGCGCCGGACAACTTGTGCAGCTTCTTCATCAATGACCCAATGCTTGGGATTGTTCGGGTCCTTGATATACCCATAGGGAGGAAGTCCCATCGGTTCGCCGGAGTTGCCTTTGATTTTATTACTGATACGGCGTTTCTTGCTGATGTCACGGGCATACCACTCATTGAACAGGTTTCGGATGGGTGCCAGTTCGTTTTCGCCCTCGGCCGTGTCGATGTTGTCCGAAACGGCAACAAGTCGGATGTCATGGTCTGGGAAAAATTCTTCTGTCAGCCGCCCGACCTCGATATAGTTTCGGCCCAGACGGGAAAGGTCTTTGACGAACACAGCGGAGGCTTTCCCTTGTTCAAGCTGCTGCATCATTTCAACGAAACCGGGACGGTTCATTGTCACGCCGGAAATGCCATCATCCAGAAAGTGAACCAGATTGGTATAGCCTTTTTCCTTTGCAACTTTGGTGAGTAGTTTCTTTTGGTTGCCGATGCTGTAACTCTCGCCCTCCAAATTATCATCACGGGAAAGACGCTCGTAGAGAAAAGCGGTTGCTTCACGGGATTTCTTGTTACTCGACTGTTTCATACTCGCTCCTTTCTTGGGACAGTCGAATAGCAAATTCACTTGTACACCTATATTATAACACAATCCGCTTTCTCTGTCCGCTGCCTCCCGAAAGGTCATTATAATTTTTCGCTTTCGGATTTCATCAGCCGGAGAAGAACTTCTCCTAAGGTCTGGGAACTTTCTTCTTTGAACACCGGCTCAACGATAAAGGAGCGATTGCCAATACGATAAGTTGAATCCAGAGTAAGCACCTCTGGATTTTTTGTTTTTTCAGGGTTTGTCTTTTTCGCTTGCATCGTAAAAATCCCCTTTCTTAAAATAAAAAAATGAGCCAACGGATGGCTGCTGGCAGCAGCCCACGGGAATCTCACCCCTGCATTCCTCATGCAGCCCTACTCATTGCCTGCGACGCTCTGAACGCTCGGACTTTGACGGTAAGGGAGTATCAGCCTGTCGGTATGTCATGGCCCGCAAGCAGCTGCGCTTGCATTACGGCGTGGTGATGATCGCTCCACTTTTCAGAGAAAAGCATCGTGGCGCACCCACCGCCCGGCTCGATACAGACAGCAACGTATCCGTTTGCCCTATGATGCACCGCCATTGTCTTGCGGGCTTTCTTTGTCAAAGAACTAGAAAAGGCATCGTATGGAAAGGGGAACAGCACACGATGCCTACGTTGAATCAGGTCAAGTCAAAATCAAGGATAGCAATTATCAGTTTTGCTTCCAGACGATTGCGCAGTTCTTCATCAACTTGCAGACGAGGATAGCCGTCAGAGCCATAGCTCGTCCGAGTTGACAGTGCGGCAATGTAGCTGGAATAATGCTGGACTACCCGGCTCACTGCTTCGGCGTCTCCTGCAACAGCGGCAGCGATTATCGGGTAAGGAAGCAGCGATGCCCGTGTGTGCGCAGATTTAGTCATCAGCTTCACCTCCCATCAGCTTTTTCAGCAGCCGATAGGCTTTATACCTGCGAGTATTGACCGTTCTTCTGGCCATGCCCATGCACTTTGCTATCTGTTCGTCTGTCATCCATAGAAACCAGTGCATCATAAAAATTTCCCGGTCCTTTGGTGACAGCCGTAGAAGTGCTGTGGCCAATCGGTCGTTCTCGATTAGCACAACAGCATTTCCCACGGGAAAAGCCGTATACTCCCATGAGTAACGATCATAAACCGCAAGCTGGGCCACATCTGTCCCGGACAGTTCTTCCAAAGATGCAAAACGTTTTTGATGACGGCTGATCTGCCGATAGCCGTTACATGCCTCGCATTTCAACACCTTTTTGCAGTAGCTGTCAAAGGCGTGCTGCTTGTGTTCGTAGTAGCGGTTTGGTTTCAAGTTTTCACCTCCCCTCGTGCTGGGAGGCAGCTCTTTTCTTCCCCTTTCGCTCACTACTCGTTCACCAACGGGTTCATTTGGCTGATTTTTAAGATTGATATGAAAATTTTTCCTGCCGTTCATAGAATTGTGCCTTTCGTTCTGTTCGGGTTTATAGGCCGGAGCAAAACGAGGCGGAGAACGGCATCCGATACCCAATCGTAGGTTGTAAAAATGCGGGGCTTTATCGGATGTGAATTGAAGTATATAAAAAGCGAGCCACAACTCACTTCTATGAGTATGGCTCGCCCCTACGTTATTTGAATATTTTTTTAATTGGTGTTAGGGCTTTTCGAGTGGGCGGTAAGCCCCATTTTATTTTGCGCTCCTTTATTTTGATACTCTTATCCATATAGCTCTTTGCTTCAAATTATGAGCTATAACTCACACAATGTGAGTTGTGTGGTTATTTATATGAGCGATAGTACACCCTACAATGAGGTAGAGGTGATGTATAGTGAACAATCCTCTTGACTTGTTTGCATGGAAAGTGCGGTCAGAACGTAAGCGGCAGCATTTGACACAGAGAAAATTGGCTGAACGGCTCAATATGAACGCCCGTACAATCATAGATTTGGAAACCTGCCAGAGTAACCCCAAATTTGAAACGGTGGCTCTTGTCGCCAAAGAGTTAAATATCAGCGTGGATGCTGCCATTTTTCCAGACATGGTAAATCAGACGGTTTCAAAAACAGTTGTAGACTTCTTTGCCGGGAAAAGTGAGGCGGAAATTGAAAAATATATTGCGCTTTGCAAACAGGCGGAAGCATTTCAAAAAGACGAATAACGCGGTCGGATATATCAATCCCGGCCGCGTTATTTTTTACCTATTTGTTTCTATGCGGACGGATTATGATATACGCACAATGGAACCTCCGCATCGCATACGCTGAATTTTGTTAAGCAAGGCTCCATCCAGCCGCATTCTTTCGGATGTTGACAAACTCCTGATAAATGCCGGGCTGCTTCAAAAGTTCTTCGTGCGTGCCCTGCTGTGCAATCTGGCCGTTGTCAATGACCAAAATCTGATCGGCATTCTGGATGGTATTCAGACGGTGGGCGATTACGAGAAGTGTCTTGCCCTTTACCAGTTCCGAGATGGCCTCCTGAATATAGCTTTCGTTATCAGTATCTACGCTTGCGGTAGCTTCATCCAAAATGATGATAGGGGCATCTTTCAAGATGCAGCGTGCAATCGAGATGCGCTGCTTTTCACCGCCGGAGAGTGTAGCACCGCCTTCACCAACTACGGTCTGGAATCCATCAGGCAACGCCATGATGAAATCATAGCAGCGGGCCTTCTTAGCAGCTGCATAGACTTCTTCCTCTGTGGCGTCCGGTTTGCCTATGCTGATATTGTTGTAAATGGTATCTTGGAATAAGTACACTCGCTGGAATACCATGCTGATCTGCTCCATCAGCTCTGCCAAAGGCACGTTCCGAATGTCCATACCTCTTATTATTATGCTGCCAGATTTTACATCCCAAAGCCGAGCCAGCAAATTGGCAATAGTAGACTTTCCGCTGCCAGAAGGTCCGACTAAAGCAGTCATAGAATCTTTCTTCATGTCAAAGCTGATATGATGCAGAACTTCTTTGTCCTGATAAGCAAATACAACATCGTTAAACTGAACTTCTGGCTGTCCCGGCTGTGCCTGTGCAGGAAGATGCTGCTTGCCCGTGTCGGGAAGTTCAGGCTCATTCAGGACTGCTTCAATGCGGTCGAGAGCTGCATTCATAACGGTAAGGCGAGATGCTTCCCCATAAAGAGCTTTCAGCGGTCCAAAGAGGTCAAACACAAACAGCAGAACACCAAGCACATAGGCCAGCGGAAGTGCGCCGCGCTGTTCCAATACAATCGACAAGCCGAAAATCGCCGCAATACCAATGCCGTAAAGGATATTCAGACTCATTGTCCATGGTGTCATTTTCTGCTCAAAAGCAAGGGAGGTGTTTCTGGAACGCTGGAAATTGTCAGTCAGTTCTTCTGATTTTTCGCCCAGCAGGTTGTAGCTCTTGATGACGCCAATGCCCTCCACAAAGGATAGCACCGCATCGGTCAGCCGTTCGCTCTGCTCCTGCCGCTCTGCGGCTTCCCGCAGGGAAACCTTGTTCATTCCTTTTGACACCAGCCATGCCAGAACCGTGACGGCGGCAGCAATCAAACCAAGCTGTACGTTCAAATAAAACATGAATACCAGCAGAATCAAGGAGGACAGCAGATAGCCCATCATGTTGCCCAGCGTACTCATAGCGACTTCTTCAATGAATACCATATCCGTGCTAAGAACAGAGCTGATTTTGCCAATGTTGCCGGAAGTAAAATAGCCCATCGGAAGTTTCCGCAGATGGCTGCCCAGTTCCATGCGTTTATCCGCAAACATCAAATATCCTGCGGCACTTTGCAGGCTGTCGCTGAGGTAATGAACAAGCATTTGCACCAACACTGCTGTGGCAATTCCAAGGCCGATATAAAGGCAAGTCTGGCTGGTCAGTGTGTCAGCTGCAAAGCGGCTTAAAACTACAAAGGCAAGAACGATTGGCATTTTTGACAAAATGGATTCCAAAAACGCACAAACGAATGCACCTTGAATACGGCCTTTATAACGGCCGGAGAGTTTCAAAATTCTTGAAAACATCGCAAACATTTAGGCTCCCTCCTTTGCAGTGTGTACTTTCCATTCGGCACTGTCCTGTGCGGCTTTCCACAATTTCTGATATTCAGGGCAGGAGCGAATCAAATCCTGATGCTTACCCGCTGCTACCAATTTTCCGTGGTCGATGACACAAATTTGATCGGCATTCATAATGGCGGGCAGTTTGTGAGCAATCACCACGAGAGTCTTGCCTTTTACAAGTTCTGCAATGGCTGCTTCCATCTTTTCTTCATTTTCGGGGTCAGCATAGGCTGTTGCTTCATCAAGAACTACAATAGGGGCATCCTTTAAGATTGCTCGCGCCAGAGAAATACGCTGACGCTGACCGCCGGAGAGCATTTTTCCGGCATCGCCTGCCATGGAGTGAATGCCCTGCGGAAGTTTTTCAATGAACTCCATGCACTGAGCTTTCTTTGCGGCCTCTATTACTTCTTCATCCGTTGCAGTCAACCGACCGAGCCGGATGTTTTCCAGCAGAGAAGTATTAAACAAATACTGATCCTGCGCCACATAGGAGATACGACTGTTCAATGCTTCAAGGCTCATATCGCAAAGTTTCTGTCCGCCGATGGAAATGCTGCCCTTTTGCGGGTCATAATAGTGAATCAGCAGTTTTGCCAAGGTACTCTTGCCGGAGCCAGATTCACCGACAAGAGCAGTTTTTTGTCCAGCCTTTGCCGTAAAGGAAATATCATGGAGAACTTCATCCTCAACCACCGTGGGCTTTCCATCCGGGCCGGGCTGTGTTGTCTGGTAAGCGAAAGAAACATGGTCGTAAGTAACGGTGTCATCTATTCCATGGAATCTATCACTCGTCTGCTGAAGTTCCGGCGCATCCAACACCTGCTCCAATGCGGAGATTTTATAGTTGAGCTGGGGCATGGTTGGCAGAAAGCCAAGAGATTTCAGCAGCGGCATACCGATACTCAAAGAAAGACACAGCACCAAAATCAAATTGGGCAGAGCCGACCAGCCGCAGAGGACAAACCATGCACCCACAGGCAGGGTCAGGATGATGGTACAAGGAAGCAGGCTGCTGTAAATCGCCATCCACGGCCATGCCGCCCTATACCATGCCAGTGTATAGTTCCGATAATCTGATATATCTTTGCGGAACCGTTCGTAAGAATCTGCGTCTTTATTGAAAACCTTGACGACTTCCATACCGTTGATGTACTCAATAATGGTATTGTTCATCTTTTGCCCGGCCATATAGTAAGGTCCCATTTTCTTCATACCAACGGAATACATCGTCATCATGGCAACTAAGCTAAGCGGAATGGATGCCAAAGATAACAGTGCCAGCTTCCAGTCTACAAAGAACATTGCCACATAAACTGCAATAGGAACCATCAGGTTGGCGATGCCCTCCGGCATAGAGTGTGCCAGCAGAACTTCCAGACTGTCTACATCGTCCACGAACAGCTTTTTCACGGTGCCAGTGCCTTTGTCCTGAATAACACCCAGCGGCAGTTTTTCAAACCGTTTTTGCAGAGCCGTCCGCAGGCGGAGCAGCGTGTCATAAGCTGCTTTATGAGAGAGATTCAGGCCCCAGCCATAGAAAAGAGCTTGCAGCACCAGACATACCAAGACCAGTATGACATGCTGGATGATAAAGGAAGCAGTGATTGCCTCCCCCATGACCAGCGGTGCAATTACCTGATATGCCAGCACAAAGGGAAAAACACCCAGCAGAACACTGACCAGCACGATGGCTGTTGCAGCATAGAGGCCTTTTTTATGAGGTCCGGCATATTCAAATACTTTTTGGAACATAAGTCCAACCTCCTATCATGTGAAATATTTTTCAGAAAGAGATTTCAAAACCGTTGGCGATAACTGCTGATTTTGAATTGTTCCATCATCATCCAGCTGCACAACCTCTGTGCAGGTACGGACAATAAATTCAAAATCATGAGAAACCACGAACACGATTACCCCGGAATCGGAAAGTTGTTCAATCAGCTTGCTGACACGCACCATAGAATCATAATCCAAGCCGCTGGTGGGCTCGTCGAAGTAGATTACGAGGCTGTCCTTTACGATTGCCACTCCAATGGTAACCCGTTGTTTTTGACCGCCTGAAAGCGATGCTGGGTGTCTTTCCCGATAGTCCGACAGTTCCAATGCGTTCAATACTGCATCTATTTTTTTCTTTGCAATCTTCCTGCATTCCAAGGAAAGTTCTTCTTCCACGCTGCTGGCAAAGAGTTGATAGTCTGTATCCTGCATAACAAGATAGGAAAACGAGTCCAGCCTTGATGAAATGCTTTTTCAATGCTTTCTGGCCGATAAATCCGCCAATCAGGCCGCCCACCAGTCCAGCAGCAACAATGACTACCAGCATGGGAACAGAAGTGATATTGAGCATTCCCTGAATGTACTCCGGGGCAATATTGTTTTTCTCCATTGCGCCAACAAACGCACTTTGAAGAAATTTGATGGGGCAGATAGCACTAAAAGCAAAAATAGCACTGAACAGCGCATAGGCCGCCATCATGGACTTCATTGTGATTTCATTTCGGCCCATGATCAGAAAATCGCAGATGACACCGCCAATTACCAAGCCGATGGGAATGAACCAGAAAGCACCTACCAGCAGGAACAGGATAGCCTGAATTGCGGCACAAATGGTAAACACGCCTTTCTTCGGAACTTTGGCCAGCAGAAGCATCATAACGATGCCATTCGGAATAGCCACAACGGACGGATAAAACACGTTGGTCACTGGGCCAGCCACGCTCATAATAGTGCTGATAATCATGCAGATAATCCACATGAGCGCTGTCAGGACGCCAATGAGAATAAAGTCTTTCGCATTCAACTTTTGTTTCATTTTTATGCCTCCTCGCTTTTATCGGAAAATAAAAAATGCGATGTGGTTATTCGGAACTAACCACATCGCAAATTGTACCAATTTAGATTATCAAATCCAACCCAAAACCTACCCGTTTTGACCCAAAAACAGTCAGAAGCTACTTTTTATGGGTATCAAATCGGCTTTCACGGTAGTTCTTTGGCGCCACACCATATCGCTTTTTGAAAGCGGCGGCAAGATTGCTGGGCTTTCCGTAGCCAACGATTGCTGCAATCTCGCTTACATTTCGGTCCCCCTCCAATAGCAGCTGTGCTGCCTGTGTCAAACGCTGTTCAATTATGTATTGATGAATAGGCATACCATAAAATGATGAAAAACCGCGTGTCAATTTTGTTGTGCTTAAATGCACCAGATGGGAAAGTTCTTCACAGGATGGGGCAAACGCAAGCTGACTGTCTATAATCCGTTTAGCTTCCATAATGGCAGTCCGTTCCGTTCTAGACATGGAAACATTTTTTCCCATTAGAATATCCAATTCAAGGACTTCGCCTAAATAAATAGACAATAGCTCCAGAAGTTTTCCGTCAAGATATAAGTAACCCAATCCTCCACGGTATTGTGTAAATTGGCTTGTTTCCGCTAGAATTTGTTCCATGATGGGGGTCACTGGAACTTTTGAAATGCCATCAAGAAGTTTCTTTTCGTAAGCCGTTGCTTCCTGCCCATCAAAATAATCTGTGAGCAGCTGCGAGAAATAGGCAATCGGAATTTTTATACTCTTAAATGAAAAATTGCTATCCTTTTTATAGCAGGCATATTCGGTTCCACCATGTCCCGCATAGATGCAGGATTCATTTTTTTGAATCGTAATGGAACGCTTTTCATCCATGATGCCCCAAGAGATTCCATCATTCAGGCAGAAGATAATCTGCATATAATCTTTACTGACGGTTCCTTGTACATTCATATCCGACTGGTAACACATTTGCCAATCCGAAAAGATGATGCCGTGCTTGATTTGGGTCTGAGCAATTCGTCCTTTCCCCATATCAGACGGAATATCCATTGAAATCGTTTGGGGCGAATTGGCTATCAGGTCGTTGTATAGCTTACCAAGATAGTGACTTCCGTGCGTCATAGGATGAGGTTCACCTCCCATTTTGGTTAGTCTGTGCTAATTATGATACTTTATTTTTGCATCACAGTCAAGATGTAGCCAAAAGACAGGGCTTGAATTGTAGTATTAGTAGAGGGGACGGTTTAGGGGAGAACTTACAGAGCAAGCATAGGAAGTGTGTACCCACTTCCGTATTTTGCTCTGCAAAACAGCTTGTTGGGAAGTGTCCCAAACCCTCAAAACGGAAAGGAGAGTAAAACGAATGGAAGGCAGAAAACGAACCGTGCAGGTCAAATTTTATGTGACGGAAGAAGAACGGAGGTTGATTCGAGAAAAAATGAAATTGATACCAACCCGGAATATGGCCGCCTATCTGCGAAAGATGGCGATAGATGGTTATGTTGTCCACATCGACACCACCGACATCCGGGCGCAGACCGCCGAATTGCAGAAGATTGGTGTCA
>NZ_JAJEQL010000028.1:0-28186 GCF_020687345.1 Faecalibacterium butyricigenerans | reverse complement strand
AGTCCAGAGGTAGGGAGGGGGGAGTCGAAACACCCCTCCCTGCCTCTGGCCCGCGCGGAGCGCAAGCCACTTGACCGAAAGAAAAAACTTAATCCGCGCTACCAGCGCGAGAACCATTTCTGGTTCTCTTTTGGCACGCAAAAGAGAACATTAGCCTTAATGAAAAAGCGCTTTGCCCCGCGCACAGGCGCGTGAAGCCGTTCATAAGGAAACCAAGCCTTACCGCAACAGCGCTTTGCCCCGCGCTACCAGCGCGAGAAGGATTTCTGGTTCTCTTTTGTGGGCTAAAAGAGAACCCCAGCACCCGAAAAAACACACTTCTTTGCGGAAGAAACAAGAAGCTTTTCAATTTCTACTTGAAAAATAGGATATGATTGGGGTATATTATAGCTGAGCGCTGCAAGGCGCATCGTGAAAGACAGAAAGGGATACTACCATGTTTGATATTTTCAATATGCTCAAGAAGGACGAGAACCACCCTGTGAAGCAGGTGACTCGTGAGACCATCATCGGCGACATTCTGGATATGGACCAGAGCACCGCTCCCTACTTTATGGAGATCGGGATGCACTGCCTCGGCTGCCCCGCCTCCCGCGGCGAGAGCATCGAGGAGGCCTGCGAGGTCCACGGTGTGGACTGCGACGAGCTGCTGGAGAAGCTGAACGCTCATCTGGCCTCCAAGAAGTCCTGAGTGCTGCCGACACTGGATGCGCGTCTGAGCGCTGCCGCTGAGCTGGTGCGCCCCGGTCAGCCTGTGGCCGACATCGGCTGCGACCACGGCAAGCTGACGGCGGTGCTGGCCGCTTCGGGGAAGTACCCCAAGGTCATCGGGGCCGATTTGCGCCCCGGCCCGCTGGCGAAGGCCGCACAGACGCTGGAATATGCCGGATGCAAAGACCGCGCTGAGCTGAGGCTCGGCGACGGTCTTTCTGTGTTGTCCCCGGGCGAGGCAGGCACCATCGTGCTGGCGGGCGTCTCGGCCCAGACGACATGGGAGATCATCGAGAAAGCTCCGTGGGTGTCTGCGCCGGGCGGGCCGCGCCTCGTGATGGTGCCGGCCACCCGCCATAGCGACCTCCGCCGCTGGCTGTGGGAGCACGGCTTTGCCCTCATAGCTGACCGGCCGGTGCAGGCGGCGGGCCGCTGGTACGCCGTCATGGCGGCGGAGTACACCGGCGAGGTGAGGACGCCCACCTTCCAAGAGTGCCTGTTCGGCCTCACCGGCCAGTGGCCGGAGGGTGAGGGCTACGCCGCATGGCAGAAAGCAAAGCTGCCCCGCCTCCGCCTCGGCGTGCCGGACGGCAGCGAGATGGCGAGGGAGATGGACGCATTGATCGCGTCTCTGCCCTCTCAGGCCGCTTCTTTGAAGGAAAAGGAAACGTATCGGTAAGGCAGGTAAAGCTATGACAACGATCGATTCGATTTATCAGGAGATGCAGCACATCGCGCCGCTGGCGCTGGCGGAGAGCTGGGACAACCCCGGCCTGCTGGTGGATTGCGGCGGCGGAGCGTCCCGGATTCTGGTGACGCTGGACATCACCCCCGAGGTGGTGGAGGAAGCGGCCCGGAAGGGCTGTCAGCTCATCGTGTCCCACCACCCGGTCATCTTCTCCCCCCTCAAGAAGCTGGGCGGGCAGGACGTGGCCTTTCAGCTGGTGAAAAACGGCATCTCGGCCATCTGTATGCACACGAATCTGGATGCCGCCGAGGGCGGCGTCAATGAGGTGCTGGCCGGGTTCTTCGGGATGCGGGAGATGGAGGCCTTCGCCGAGGGCTGCGGCCGGGTGGGCAGCATCGACCCCATCACGGTGCCTGAGTTGGCGAAAAAGGCGCAGCAGGAGCTTGCCTCCCGCTGCAACCAGCCCCTCGACGGCCCTGCGGTGCAGGTGAAATTCGCCGACACCGGCAAGACCGTGCAGCGGCTGGCCGTCATCAGCGGCGCGGGCGGCAGCCTCTTTGAGGACGCGCTGGCACAGGGGGCGGACTGCCTGCTGACCGGCGAGGCCAATCACCACCACGCCATCGACGCCAAGCGGCTGGGGCTTTCCCTCATCGCGGCGGGCCACTACGCCACCGAATTTCCGGTGACGGCGGCGGTGGCCGAAAAGCTGCGCGGGGCATTCCCGGCGCTGGAAGTCCTCGTGAGCGAGGACGCCCGCGACCCTTATACTTATTTATAATAAAACGAGGTAATACAAATGGCATTGGATGCCGCGACACTGGCGCTGACGGCGGCGGAACTGAAGACCACGCTGGCCGACGCCAAGATCGCAAAACTGTTTGAGCCGACCCGCGATGAGCTGGTCATCACCCTGCGCACCCGCACCGATACCTACAGCCTGCTGCTGTCGGCCCGGAGCGGCTCGGCAAGAGTCTGCCTGACCGAGGAGAGCTTCGAGAACCCCGAAACGCCGCCCTCCTTCTGTATGCTGATGCGGAAGCATCTCACCGGCGGACGTCTGTTGGACGTCCGGATGGAGCCGGGCGACCGCATCGTCTACTTCGAGTTCCAGTGCACCAACGAGATGGGCGACCTTGTGCGGAACATCCTCTGCGCGGAGCTGATGGGCCGCTACTCCAATCTGGTGCTGGTGCAGAACGGAAAGATCATCGACGCCCTTAAGCGGGTGGATTTTGAGGACAGCGATGTCCGTCAGCTCCTGCCCGGTCTGCCCTATACCGCGCCCCCCAAGCCTGCCCGGCCCGATTTTCTGGCGGTCAGTGCGGCGTCCATCGTGGCGGCGGCCTGTGAGCGGGACCTGCCGGTGGCGGACGCCCTGAACAAGACGGTGGCAGGCGTCGGCCCGGTGGTCTGCCGGGAAGCTGCATGGCGTGCCTTCGACGGGGAGCATCTGCTGGCCAACGAGCTGACCGAGGCCCAGAAGCACCAGCTGATGGCAGCCATCGACGAGCTGAAGGAGATCTACGACGAGGGCGGCTGTCCGTGCAGCGTCACCGCCCCGGACGGAAAGCCGGTGGAGTACACCTTCTTCCGTCCCCGGCAGTACGGCGACAAGTATCTCATCAAGGAATGGCCCTCCTTCAACACTATGCTCGAGGGCTACTACGCCGAGAAGGATCGCGCCGAGCGCCTGCGCACCAAGAGCAAGGAGCTGCACAAGGCCGTCCATAATATGTATGAGCGCGCCGTCCGCAAGCAGGCCGCGCGGCAGGAAGAGCTTGCCGCCAGCGGCAAGAGCGAGAAGCTCCGCCTCTACGGCGAGCTGCTGTCGGCCAACCTTTACCTCGCGGAAAAGGGGATGAAGAGCATTACCGTGCCCAACTGGTACGATGAGGGCCGGGAAGTTACCATCCCGCTGGACCTTCGCTTCAGCCCCAGCCAGAACGCCCAGAACTTCTTCAAGAACTACAAGAAGAAGCAGACGGCTGCCCGGATGCTGGTGGACCTGCTGGCCGAGGGCGAGAAGGAGATCGCCTATCTGGAAACGGTGCTCTACGAGGTGGAGACGGCCTCCGGCGAGGCAGCGCTGAATGAGATTCGCGCCGAGCTGAAGAGTCAGGGCTACCTGAAATATTACAAGCAGCGCGACAAGCGCCAGAAGCCCGCCGACTTCCTCCGGTTCACCTCCAGCGACGGTTTCGAGATCCTTGTAGGCCGCAACAACGCCCAGAACGACAGGCTCACCCTCCACACCGCCCGGGGCAAGGATCTCTGGTTCCACGTCCAGAAGGCCCCCGGCAGCCATGTCGTGGTCATGAGCCGGGGCGAGGACATCCCCGACGCCACCAAGCAGGAGGCCGCAGAGCTGGCCGTGGTCTATTCCAGCGCCTTCAAGGCCGGTGCCGCCGCCAAGGTGGCCGTGGACACCACCGAAGTGAAGAACATCTGGAAAGCCAACGGCGCAAAGCCCGGCATGGTGCTCTACGAGGTCTACACCACCGTGTACGTCACCCCGCGGGAAAAGCTGCTGGATGAGCTGAAGGTCAACGCGAAAAAGTAGATCCGATTTGAGACTCTGGCCGCTGTGCATCTGCATGGCGGCTTTTTTGCAAGAGGCAGTGGATAAAAAACGGAAGGACGATGGTATAAGAGGGCCGGTGAGCGGGCATCCTAAGAGTCAGCGGGGTTTTCCACAGAAAAAACTGCCATGGCATTGTGCATTCTGCACAGAAAATCGGCCGGAAGGGAAAACAGAGGAAATAAAAAAATAAAATCTGCGTTTTTTCGAAAAAACACTTGCCAAATGCACGAAGATGTGATAGAATATCTCTCGGCTGCAAAGGGCTTGTGCGATACAAGTCGTGCAGGCCAGCGATATGCGTAGATGCGGGAGGTTGTCATCCGGCGATAGCTGAGATGGGTTATTTCCGCGGAGTATGTCCGATCTTAGAACCGGGCGAAAGAATTACTGACAGCGATGGAATACGTTCCCTCGGCAGGGCGACCTGCGAAACGGGAGGAACCAATGTTCGGATTTGATTTGCTAATATATCTCCGGGAGAACTGCCAAGCGGTTCACCGGTTTTTCTAGTGCCAAATCGAGGAACACCCGGAACTGTGTAGAGCAATTTATCGGCTCGCCTAGGGCAAAACAATTTTTCAGGAGGCGTAAGCAATGGCAGTCAAAGAGAAAATCAGAATCCGTCTGCAGAGCTATGATGCTCAGCTGATCGATGCCGCAGCAGAGAAGATCGTGGAGACCGCAAAGCACACTGGTGCCCGCGTGTCCGGCCCCATCCCCCTGCCCACCGATCGTGAGATCGTCACCGTTCTGCGCGCTACCCACAAGTACAAGGATAGCCGCGAGCAGTTCGAGAGCCGCACTCATAAGCGTCTGATCGACATTCTGAAGCCGTCCAACAAGACGGTCGAGGCTCTGATGAGCCTCCAGCTCCCCGCTGGCGTGGACATCGAGATCAAGCTGTAAAAGACACTCGATCAAATTCGATGCCCTCGTTTCCCGAGGGGTCATGTTGGCAGTGACGTGCGCTGCCAACCAATAACCTTTACAGGAGGAAAAGAAAATGGTTAAAGGCATTATCGGCAAGAAAGTCGGTATGACCCAGCTGTTCGATGAGAACGGCAAGGTCATTCCCGTGACCGTCATCGAGGCTGGTCCCTGCACCGTCGTGCAGAAGAAGACCGTCGAGAGCGATGGTTATCAGGCTGTCCAGCTGGGCTTCGGCGAGGTTTCCGCCAAGAAGGTCAACAAGGCAGCTGCAGGCCACTTCAAGAAGGCAAATGTTGCCCCCAAGAAGACCCTGCGCGAGTTCCGTCTGGAGGATGTCTCCGCAATGAACGTCGGCGATGTGCTGAAGGCTGATGTCTTCGCAGCTGGCGACAAGGTTGACGTCGTGGGCGTCTCCAAGGGCAAGGGCTACCAGGGCGTTATCAAGCGCTACGGCCAGCACCGTCTGCGTGAGAGCCACGGCACCGGCCCGGTGGCACGCCACGCCGGTTCCAACGGCTCCACTTCTACCCCGTCTCGCGTGTTCCCCGGCAAGCGCCTGCCCGGCCACATGGGCTTTGTGCGCGTCACCGTGCAGAACCTGACCGTTGTCAAGGTTGACACCGAGAACAATCTGATCGCTGTCAAGGGTGCGGTTCCCGGCTCCAAGGGCACCATCGTCACTCTGGCCAACAGCGTGAAGGCGTAAGGAGGAAAGCTACAATGGCAAAGTTTAACGTAGTCGATATGAACGGTCAGCATGTTAGCGAGATCGAGCTTTCCGACGCCGTGTTCGGTATCACCCCGAACGAGAAGGCAGTCCACATTGCTGTGGTGAACTTCCTGGCCAACCAGCGTCAGGGCACCCAGAACACCAAGATCCGCATGGAAGTCTCCGGCGGCGGCAAGAAGCCCTGGCGTCAGAAGGGCACCGGCCACGCTCGTCAGGGTTCCATCCGTGCACCGCAGTGGACTCACGGCGGCGTCGCTCTGGGCCCCAAGCCCCGCAGCTACAACTACCACATCAACAACAAGGTCAAGCGTCTGGCTCTGCTGAGCGTCCTGTCCGACAAGGCTGCCAATGGCAACATGGTCGTTGTTGATAAGTTCGCCTGCGACGAGTACAAGACCAAGGCTGTCGTCTCCATGCTGAACGCCGTCGGCGCTGGCAAGAAGAACCTGCTGGTCAATGAGACTGTCGATGCAAAGTTCGTCAAGAGCGCTGGCAACATCGCTGGCGTCAAGACCACCTTCGCTGGCAGCGTGAACACCTACGATGTGCTGAACGCCGACAAGCTGATCATCAGCGTCGACGCAGCGAAGAAGCTCGAGGAGGTGCTTGGCTAATGAAAACCGCACATGATATTATCCTGAAGCCGGTCATTACCGAGAACTCCATGGCCGGTATCGCCGACAAGAAGTACACCTTCAAGGTCGCTACCGATGCTACCAAGGTCGAGATCGCTCAGGCTGTCGAGGTCCTGTTCCCCGGCGTCAAGGTCTCCAAGGTCAACACCATCTCTGTCCGCGGCCGTTTCCGCCGTCAGGGTATGCATGCTGGTTACACCGCCGCCTCCAAGAAGGCAATCGTGACCCTGACCAAGGACTCCAAGGAGATCGAGTTCTTCAACAGCATGGTCTGATCGAACCCACCGAGGGTTCCTCTATGGGGATATGACCCCGATAATAATTCATAAGATAAACAAAGGAGAATAGCACAATGGCTATCAAAAAGTATGGCCCCACTACTCCGGGCCGCCGCGGCATGACCGTCACGGATTACAGCGTCCTGTCCAAGGTCGCTCCCGAGCGCAGCCTGCTGGAGCCTATGAAGAAGCACAGCGGCCGCAATAACACCGGTCGTATCACCGTCCGCCATCAGGGCGGCGGCAACCGCACCAAGTATCGTGTCATCGACTTCAAGCGTCAGAAGACCGATATGCCCGCTACCGTCAAGACTCTGGAGTACGATCCGAACCGCAGCGCATTCATCGCTCTGGTCGAGTACACTGACGGTGTCAAGAGCTACATCATCGCTCCCGACGGTCTGAAGGTCGGCGATGTTGTCGTCAGCGGCAAGGGCGCCGACATCAAGCCCGGCAACTGCCTGCCCTTCGAGAACATCCCCGTCGGTACCATCATCCACAACATCGAGCTGTACCCCGGCCGCGGCGCTCAGCTGGTCCGTTCCGCTGGCAACATGGCTCAGCTGATGGCTAAGGAGAACGGCTACGCTCTGGTTCGTCTGCCCTCTGGTGAGATGCGCAACGTGCCCGTCAACTGCACTGCAGTCGTCGGTCAGGTCTCCAACATCGACCACGAGAACGTCAACCTCGGCAAGGCTGGCCGTAAGCGCCACATGGGCGTCCGTCCCGGCAGCCGTGGTACCGTCATGAACCCCTGCGACCACCCCCACGGCGGTGGCGAGGGCCGTGCACCTGTTGGCCACTCCGGTCCTATGACTCCCTGGGGCAAGCCTGCTCTGGGTCTCAAGACTCGCAAGCATCATAAGCGCTCCGATAAGCTCATCGTGAAGCGTGCAGGTAAGTAAGAGAGGAGTTTAAGACAATGGGTAGAAGCATTAAAAAAGGACCTTTCGTCCAGGCTGCTCTTCTGAAGCACGTTGAAGCAATGAACGCTTCCGGCAAGAAGCAGGTCATCAAGACCTGGAGCCGCGCCTCCACGATCTTCCCCGAATTCGTTGGTCACACCTTTGCCGTCCACGACGGCCGCAAGCATGTGCCTGTGTACGTGACCGAGGACATGGTTGGCCACAAGCTGGGTGAGTTCGTTCCCACCCGTACCTTTAAGGGCCACACCGGTAATTCGAAGTAAGAGAAGGAGGAACACAACATGGAAGCTCGGGCAATTCTTCGTTATGCCCGCATTAGTCCTCGTAAGGTGTCCATCGTTATGGATCTGATCCGTAACAAGCCCCTGGACGAAGCGCTGGCAATCCTGCAGTACACCCCGAAGGCCGCTTGTGAGCCCCTTCTGAAGCTGGTGAAGTCTGCAGCCGCAAATGCGGAAAACAACTTCAATATGGACAAGAACAACCTCTACGTCGCCGAGTGCTATGTCTGCCCCGGCCCGACGCTGAAGCGCATGATGCCTCGTGCACAGGGCCGCGGCTACCGCATCCTGAAGCGCACCAGCCACATGACCGTTGTTCTGAAAGAGAAAGAGTAAGGAGGGAAAACAATGGGCCAGAAAGTAAATCCGCACGGCATTCGTGTCGGCGTTATTAAAGACTGGGACAGCCGCTGGTTTGCCTCCAAGAAGGATTTCAGCGATAACCTCGTCGAGGATCACAAGATCCGCACTGAGCTGAAGGCTCAGCTGAAGGACGCTGGCGTCCCCAAGATCGAGATCGAGCGCACTGTGGATCCTTCCACTTCCGCTCCCCGCGTTACCGTCAACATCTACTGCGCAAAGCCCGGTATGGTGATCGGTAAGGGCGGCGAAGAGCGCGTTGCTCTGCAGAACAAGCTGACCAAGGAGTATGGCAAGACCGTCATCGTCAACGTCATCGAGGTCAAGAGCGCTGCTACCAACGCTCAGCTGGTTGCCGAGGACATCGCTCGTCAGCTGGAGAACCGCGTTACCTTCCGCCGCGCTATGAAGCAGTGCATGCGTAACGCTATGAGCCCCCGCGATCGTGCAACTGTCCCTGCAAAGGGCATCAAGGCAATGTGCTCCGGCCGTCTGGGCGGTGCCGACATCGCCCGCACTGAGAGCTACCACGAGGGCACCATCCCCCTGCAGACCCTGCGTGCCGACATCGACTACGGCTTCGCTGAGGCTGCTACCACCTACGGCCGCATCGGCGTCAAGGTCTGGGTCTACAAGGGCGAGGTCCTCAAGAGCGCTAAGACCGCTCAGAAGAAGGAAGGAGGCAACAAGTAATGTTACTGCCTAAGCGTGTTAAGTACCGCCGCGTCCAGCGCGGCCGCATGACCGGCAAGGCTACCCGCGGCAACGTGGTGTGCCAGGGCCAGTACGGCCTTGTTGCTCTGGAGCCGGCATGGATCTCCTCCACTCAGATCGAGGCTGCTCGTGTCGCCATGACTCGTTACATCAAGCGTGGCGGCAAGGTCTGGATCAAGATCTTCCCCGATAAGCCCGTTACTGAGAAGCCCGCTGAGACCCGCATGGGTTCCGGTAAAGGCTCTCCCGAGTACTGGGTCGCTGTTGTCAAGCCCGGCCGCGTGCTGTTCGAGCTGGCAGATGTCGATGAGGCAACTGCTCGTGAGGCTCTGCGTCTGGCAATGCACAAGCTGCCCATCAAGTGCAAATTTGTTGTCCGTGAGGACTCCGTGAAGGAGGATGGCACCAATGAAGGCTAATGAACTCCGCGAAATGCAGACCGCAGAGCTGACCAGCAAGCTGGCAGACCTGAAGGCCGAGCTGTTTAACCTGCGCTTCCAGCATGCCATCAACCAGCTGGAGAACCCCGGCCGCATCGAAGCAGTCAAGAAGGACATCGCTCGCGTGATGACCATTCTGGCTGAGAAGCAGTAAGGAGGTTAAACGATGGAAGAACGTAATCTGAGAAAGACCCGCGTCGGCGTCGTCGTGTCCGACAAGATGGATAAGACCATCGTGGTTGCCGTTAAGGATAGCGTGCAGCACCCCCTGTACAAGAAGATCCTGAAGCGTACCGCCAAGTTCAAGGCTCGTGACGAGCAGAACGAGTGCGGCATCGGTGACCGTGTTGAGATCATGGAGTGCCGCCCCCTGTCCAAGGATGTGCGCTGGCGCCTGGTCCGTATCGTTGAGAAGGCAAAGTAATCATCTTTGCCCGCTGCTTTGAACAGTTTGAAAGGAGATATCTGAAATGGTTCAGATGCAAACTTATCTCAAAGTTGCCGACAACACCGGTGCCAAGGAGCTGATGTGCTTCCGCGTGCTGGGCGGCACCCGCAAGAGATACGCAAACATTGGTGACGTCGTGGTCTGCTCTGTCAAGAAGGCAGCCCCCGGCGGCTCCGTTAAGAAGGGCGACGTCGTCAAGGCTGTCATCGTGCGCAGCAAGCATGGCGTCCGCCGCGACGACGGCTCCTACATCCGTTTCGATGAGAACGCCGCCGTTATCGTCATGGCCGACAAGAGCCCCAAGGGTACTCGTATCTTTGGACCCGTCGCTCGCGAGCTGCGCGATGCCGGCTACACCAAGATCCTGAGCCTGGCTCCGGAATCGCTGTAAGGAGGTTTTAAAAATGAATAATCTTCATGTTAAAACCGGCGACAACGTAATGATCATCAGCGGCAAGGACAAGGGCCACACTGGTAAGGTCCTGCAGGTCAGCCCCTCTGAGAACAAGGTCATCGTTGAGGGCCAGAACATGGTTACCAAGCACGTCAAGCCCCGTCGTCAGGGCGAGCAGGGCGGCATCGTCAAGGCTGAGGGTGCAATGTACGCATCCAAGGTCATGCCCATCTGCCCCAAGTGCGGCAAGGCTGTGCGCGTGGGCCACGTCGAGAAGGACGGTAAGATGGTCCGCGTCTGCAAGAAGTGCGGCGCTGAGCTGTAAGAAAGGAGTAAGGAACAATGGCTCGTTTGAAAGAACAGTATGTCAATGAAATTGCTCCTGCTCTGAACAAGAAGTTCGGTTACAAGAGCGTTATGCAGATCCCCAAGCTGGACAAGGTCGTCATCAATGTTGCCTGCGGCGAAGCTAAGGACAACGAGAAGATCCTTGAGGCTGTCATGAAGGATCTGGGCCAGATCACTGGCCAGAAGGCAGTCGTCTGCCGTGCCAAGAAGAGCGTCGCTAACTTCAAGCTGCGTCAGGGCACCCCCATCGGCTGCAAGGTCACCCTGCGTGGTGAGCGTATGTACGAGTTCGTCGATCGTTTCTTCAACATCGCACTGCCCCGTGTCCGCGACTTCCGCGGCATCAACGGCAACGGTTTTGACGGTCGCGGCAACTTTGCATGCGGCATCAAGGAGCAGATCATCTTCCCCGAGATCGACTTCGAGAAGGTCGATGCAGTCCGCGGCATGGATGTCTGCTTCGTTACCACCGCTAAGACCGACGAAGAGGGCAAGGAGCTGCTGAAGGCTCTGGGCGCTCCGTTCGCTGAGAATAACTAAGGAGGAGATTACAATGGCTAAACTGTCTATGAAGCTCAAGCAGTCTCGTCCTGCTAAGTTCTCTACCCGTGCATACACCCGCTGCCGCATCTGCGGCCGCCCCCACTCCGTGCTGCGCAAGTACGGCGTGTGCCGTGTGTGCTTCCGTGAGCTGGCCTACAAGGGCGAGATCCCGGGCGTGAAGAAGGCTTCTTGGTAATTCATCCAAGGGCTGGATAACAAGTCGGATTCCGCCCCGGGGCAACGATGTTTCGGGGCGGTATCATTATAAAACAAATGAGAGCTAATCTAAGGAGGTTAGTGGCAAATGCAGATTACTGATCCTATCGCGGACCTGCTGACTCGCATCCGCAACGCTAGCACTGCCAAACACCCTTCTGTGGAGATCCCCGCTTCCAACATGAAGAAGGCTATCTGCCAGATTCTGGTTGACGAGGGCTACATCAAGGGCATGCAGGTGAAGAACGACACTGTTCAGGGCACCATCGTTGTCACCCTGAAGTATCAGGCAAACGGCGAGCCTGTTATCGCCGGCCTGCGCCGTGTGTCCAAGCCCGGCCTGCGCATCTACACCAACTGCGAGGATATGCCGAAGGTCATGAAGGGCCTGGGCACCGCAATCATTTCCACCTCTAAGGGCATCATGACCGATAAGGCTGCTCGTGCTGCGCACGTTGGCGGCGAGGTCCTGGCCTTTGTGTGGTAAGAAAGGGGTAAAAGACAATGTCGAGAATTGGAAGAAAACCCATCGTCATTCCTGCCGGCGTTACGGTCACTGTCGATGAGGCAGCACACACCGTCGCCGTCAAGGGCCCCAAGGGCAGCCTGAATTCCAACTATCATCCCCTCATGACCGTCAAGGTCGAGGGCAATGAGGTTTTGGTTACCCGCCCCAATGACGAACCCGAGGCCCGCAGCCTGCACGGCCTGACCCGCAGCAACATCGCCAACATGGTGAACGGTGTTGTCCACGGCTACGAGAAGAAGCTGGAGATCGTGGGCGTCGGCCTGCGCTGCCAGAAGCAGGGCTCCAACCTTGTGATGAACCTGGGCTTCTCTCATCAGGTGAATATCCCCGATACTGAGGATTGCACCATCGTGTGGCAGGACCCCAACCACTTCACTGTTACCGGTATCGATAAGCAGAAGGTCGGCCAGTATGCTGCCGAGATCCGCGCCAAGAAGCCGCCCGAGCCTTACAAGGGCAAGGGCATCCGCTACGAGGGCGAGGTTGTCAAGCACAAAGAAGGCAAGGCCGGCAAGGGCAAGAAATAAGGTAAGGAGTGAAAGACAATGGTTAAGCAGATCGACAAGAACGAAGCTCGTCTTCGTCGTCATCGCCGCGTTCGTAACAAGATCAGCGGCACCGCAGCACGTCCTCGCCTGGATGTTTTCCGCTCCGCCAAGCACATCTACGCTCAGATCATCGACGATGAGCAGGGCGTTACTCTGGTGTCGGCGTCCACTATGGACAAGGACTTCAACGGTTTCGGCGGCAACGTCGAGGCCGCTGCTGAGATCGGCAAGAAGGTCGCAGCAAAGGCTCTGGAAAAGGGCATCACCGAGGTCGTTTTCGACCGTGGCGGTTACGTTTATCATGGCCGTGTTAAGGCCCTGGCTGATGGCGCCCGTGAGGGCGGCCTGAAGCTGTAATGAGAGGAGGAAACACATTATGGCTATGAGAAACCGTGAAGACGACGGCATGATCACCAAGGTTGTCTCCATCAACCGCGTTTCCAAGACTGTCAAGGGCGGCCGCATCATGAAGTTTGCCGCTCTGGTCGTTGTGGGCGACGGCAAGGGCACCATCGGTTACGGCATCGGCAAGTCCGGCGAAGTGCCTGAGGCAATCCGCAAGGGCGAGGCTGCTGCCAAGAAGAACATGCGCAAGGTTGCCCTGAAGGGCACCACCATCCCCCATGAGATCGTCGGTAAGTACGGCGCAGGTGCAGTCCTGCTGAAGCCGGCTGCCGCTGGTACCGGCATGATCGCTGGCGGCCCTGTGCGTGCCGTCATCGAGGCTGCCGGCATCAAGGACATTCGTGCGAAGTCTATGCGTTCCAACAACCCCATCAATGTTGTGTCTGCTACCTTCGCAGGTCTGTGCGGCCTGGTCAGCGCAGAGTCTGTTGCTGAGAAGCGCGGCAAGACCGTGAAAGAAATTCTGGGTTAAGGAGGTAACAAACCATGGCAGATAAGATGCTCAAGATCGAGCTGAAGAAGAGCCTGATCGGCCGCGGCGCGAAGCAGATCGCTACCGCTGAGGCTCTGGGCCTGAAGAAGCCGGGCGACGTTACCGTTCAGCCTGACAATGCCGCTACGCAGGGCAAGATCGCTAAGATCGGCTTCCTGCTCAGCGTCACCGAAGCCTAATCAGGGGGGATACGCATAATGAAACTTCATGAACTGCACGCGATTCCCGGCGCAAACAAGGCTGTGACCCGCAAGGGCCGCGGCATTGGCTCCGGCAATGGCAAGACTGCCGGTTTTGGCAGCAAGGGCCAGAAGGCCCGTTCCGGCGTGAAGCACGCTGGTTTCGAGGGCGGCCAGATGCCTCTGGCACGCCGTCTGCCGAAGGTCGGCTTTAACAACATCTTTGCCACCCAGTACGCCATCGTCAACGTGGCCGATCTGGAGGCAGCTTTCGAGGCCGGCGAAGTCGTCGACACCGAGGCTCTGAAGGCAAAGGGTCTGGTCAAGAAGACCCTGGACGGCGTTAAGGTCCTGGGCAACGGCGAGCTGACCAAGGCTCTGACCGTCAAGGCCGCAGCCTATTCCGCTTCTGCCAAAGAGAAAATCGAGAAGGCAGGCGGAAAGGCTGAGGTGATGTAAGGTGTTCCAGACATTCCGTAACGCATGGAAGATCCCCGAGCTTAAAAATCGTCTCCTGTTCACGCTGGCGATCCTCGTGGTGTACCGTTTGGGCTGTGCTATCCCGGTGCCCTTCGTGACCGGCTCTGCGCTGACGCAGATGTTCTCGAACGGCAATATGCTCGCATATCTTGATATGATGAGCGGCGGCGCATTGTCCCGGTGCACGCTCTTCGCGTTAGGTGTGACACCCTATATCAACGCATCCATCATCGTGCAGCTGCTCACGGTGGCCATCCCCTCGCTGGAAAACATTGCGAAGGAACCGGACGGCCAGCAGAAGCTGCAGCAGATCACCCGGTACGCCGGCGGCATCATCGCTCTGATCATGAGCCTCGGCTACTACTTTGTGGTCCGTAACATGGGCGCACTGAAGTACACTTCCGGCGCGGCTGGTATCTTTACCGCCGTGGTCATCATCGCCACCTTCACCGCAGGTGCTCAGCTGATCACCTGGTGCGGCGAGCAGATCGATGACAAGGGCATTGGCAACGGCCTGTCCCTTCTGATCTTCTCTTCGATCGTTTCCAACTGGTCCTCTCTCTACACCACGGTGGCGGGTCTCCTGACCCGTGCTGCCGCAGGCGAGAGCCAGTTCTACATCTTCCTGCCCCTGCTGCTCGTTCTGGCACTGGTCGTGATCGTGTTCATCGTCATTATGACGAACGCTGAGCGCCGCATCACCATCCAGTACGCCAAGCGCGTGGTGGGCCGCAAGCAGATGGGCGGGCAGAACAGCTACCTGCCGCTGAAGCTGAACATGAGCGGCGTCATGCCCATCATCTTCGCTTCCGCTCTGGTCTCGATCCCGGGCACGATCGGCAGCTTCCTGCAGGTCGACCAGGCTGCGCATCCGTTCTGGTACGCATTCTTCCGTACCTTCAACTATACGTCGCCGCTTTACGTCGTCATCTACCTGCTGCTGATCCTGGCCTTCAACTACTTCTATGTGGCCATCCAGTACAACCCCGTTGAAATCGCCAACAATTTGCGCCGCAACAACGGCTCGATCCCCGGCTTCCGTCCCGGCAAGCCGACCAGCGATTTCATCACCCGCACGCTGAACAAGATCACCCTCATCGGCGCGATCTTCCTCGCTGTGGTGGCTGTACTGCCGATCGTTCTGGGCAACCTGACCGGTATGAGCATCCAGCTGGGCGGTACCAGCCTGCTGATCGTGGTCGGTGTGGCACTCGATACCACCCGCAGCCTCGACAGCTTCATGACGATGCGCAGCCACAAGGGCTTCCTCGGCTGATCTGTAAAGAATAAGCACTGATGTAAGAAAGCACTGGAAAGGAGAGCATGCTCGGACTTTTCAGTGCTTTTTTGCTTTGGTGAGCCGTTAGCGGCTCCAAACCGCGGCGGACTCGAAGAAAAAACCATCCTTTAAATAAGGAGAGGAGAAATTTCTATGAATCTGATTCTGTTGGGCGCTCCCGGCGCAGGCAAAGGTACGCAGGCTGAGATCATCTGCGCAAAACTGAACATCCCCGCCATCAGCACGGGCAACATCCTCCGCGCCGCCGTCAAGGACGGCACCGAGATGGGCCTGAAGGCCAAGAGCTTTATGGATGCCGGCGCACTGGTCCCCGATGAGGTCATCATCGGCATCCTGAAGGAGCGTCTGTCCGAGGCTGACTGCGCCAACGGCTTCATTCTGGACGGTGTGCCCCGCACCATCGCGCAGGCAGAGGCCATCGAGAAGATGGGCATCCGCATCGACAAGGTGCTGGAGCTGTCCGTTGCCGACAATGTCATCGTTGAGCGGATGGGCGGCCGCCGCGTCTGCGAGAAGTGCGGCGCAAGCTACCACATCGTCAACAAGAAGAGCAAGGTCGAGGGCGTGTGCGACTGCTGCGGCGGCAAGCTCGTCATCCGCAAGGACGACCAGCCCGCCACCGTGCTGGATCGACTGAAGGCATACCACGAGCAGACCGAGCCGCTGGTGGACTTCTACCGTCAGCGCGGCAAGCTGGCTGTCATCCCCTTCAGTGACTCCATCGAGGCGACCACGGCAGAGATCATGAAGGCTTTGGAGGCATAAAAAGTGATTCAGATCAAGAATGCGAAAGAGCTGGACGGTATGCGCAAGGCAAATGCTCTGAGCGCAGCTGCCCTGAAATACGGTGGTGAGCATATCGAGGCAGGCATGACCACTTGGGAGCTGGATAAGCTGATCTATGACTTCATCGTGAAGCATGGCGGCATCCCCAACTTCAAGGGTCTGTACGGCTTCCCCGGAACGGCCTGCATCAGTTTGAACGATACCATCATCCATGGTATCCCTTCGCATGACATCGTCATCCGTCCGGGTGACATCGTGAGCATCGACACCGGCGCAAAGGTGGACGGCTTCAACGGCGACAACGCCTGCACCTATGGGGTGGGCAAGATCGACCTCGAGGCCCAGCGTCTGTTGGACGTCACCAAGGCTGCTCTGTACAAGGGCATCGAACAGGCCGTGGCCGGCAACCGCATCGGTGACATCGGCTATGCCGTCCAGAGCTACTGCGAGGACGCAGGCTTCTCCGTGGTCCGCGAGTTCGTGGGCCACGGCACCGGCCGGGAGCTGCACGAGGACCCCGAGGTGCCGAACTACGGCCATCAGGGCCGCGGCCCCCGCCTCGTGCCCGGCATGACCATCGCCATCGAGCCGATGATCTGCCAGTACGACTACAAGATCAAGCAGCTGAGCGACGGCTGGACGGTCAAGACCAAGGACGGCGGTCTGGCGGCTCACTTCGAGCATTCCATCGCCATCCTGAAGGACCACACCGATATCATGACCAAGAGCTGGGATGATCCCGATTTTGACCCGAGCACCTTCAGCTTCAAGTAAGCACTGAGGCCGAGACCTCCCTGAAAGGGGAGGTCTTTTTTGGTTTTGCAGGACGCCATTTATGCAATTCTGACAACTTTTGGTGAAAAAGATTCATCTTCACGGTGGAAATGGCAATGCAGGGGGCGGAAAAAGACTGTTTTGAAAAAGCAAGAAATTTTTATCGGAAATACGGAAAAAACCACTTGCAAAATGGATGCAAAAGGTGTATAATCTATAAATGGCCGTGGCAGCCAGATGCTTTCTCGGTGGACAGGGATTTTCTGCCCACTTTGCGGATTTCGTGCCGCAGGAGAAGAAGTATGTGGCTTTCATCGCCGCCTGTCCGTCCCAACACGACAAACTGAGCAGATCCAAATGAGGAGGCAATTAGCTTGTCTAAAGAAGACGTCATCGAGATCGAAGGCATCGTGCGTGAAGCCATGCCCAACGCCATCTTCAAGGTGGAAATGTTGAGCGAGGACAAGAACACCGGGAAGCTTGCTCCCAGTGGTCACATCCTCTTAGCGCACATCTCCGGCAAGCTGCGGACCAATTTCATCCGTATCCTGCCCGGGGACAAGGTAACCGTGGAAATGTCGCCCTACGACCTGTCGAAGGGCCGCATCACCTGGCGCTCCAAATAAGCGTCAGGGTATCAACCAAAAGGAGGTTCAACATCATGAAGGTCAAGCCTTCCGTGAAACCCATCTGCGAAAAGTGCAAGGTCATCCGCCGCAAAGGCCGCGTGATGGTCATCTGCCAGAACCCCAAGCATAAGCAGCGCCAGGGCTAATTCGGGCGCCTGGGGGTCAAGTGCGTAGAGTCCCGGCGCAGACCCCGACACTGACATGGGATGATTTTGGAGGAAAACTACTATGGCACGTATTGCCGGCGTTGACCTGCCCCGCGAGAAGCGCGTTCAGGTGGGTCTCACCTACGTTTACGGTATCGGTCAGACCACTGCCAACAAGATTCTGGCAGCTACTGGTATCAACCCCGATACCCGCGTCAAGGACCTGACTCTGGAAGAAGAGGCTAAGATCCGTGACTACATCGATCAGGCTAACATCATCGTCGAGGGCGACCTGCGTCGTAACGTCGCTCTGGACATCAAGCGCCTGGTTGAGATCCAGTCCTTCCGTGGCACTCGCCATCGTAAGAATCTGCCCTGCCGTGGCCAGCGCACCAAGACCAATGCACGTACCTGCAAGGGCCCGAAGCGCACGGTCGCTAACAAGAAGAAGTAAGGAGGTTCTGAGAAATGGCAAGTGCAAATAACGCCAAGAAGGGCGCAAACGTCCGCATGAAGCGGAAAGAGCGTAAGAACATTGCAGCCGGTCAGGCTCACATCCAGTCTACGTTCAACAATACTGTCGTCACCATCACCGACCTGCAGGGCAATGCAGTGTCTTGGTGCTCCTCTGGCTCCCTGAACTTCCGCGGCAGCCGCAAGAGCACTCCGTTTGCAGCTCAGTCTGCAGCCGAGACTGCTGCCAAGGTCGCTATCGAGCATGGCATGAAGACCGTTGAGGTCTACGTCAAGGGCCCCGGCGCTGGCCGTGAGTCCGCTATCCGTGCGCTTCAGGCCACCGGTCTGGAAGTCACCCTCATCAAGGACGTGACTCCCATCCCCCACAACGGCTGCCGTCCCCCGAAGCGCCGTCGTGTCTGATCGAAGGAGGAAACTGAATTATGGCAAAGAATACGCAGCCTATCGCAAAGCGTTGCAAGGCCCTGGGCATTTCTCCTGCGGTCATGGGCTATGCAAAGAAGAATACTACCCGCAACTCCAATGGCAACATGCGCAAGAAGCAGTCTGAGTACGCTACTCAGCTGAAGGAGAAGCAGAAGGTCAAGTTCATCTACGGCGTGCTGGAGAAGCAGTTCCACAACGCCTACCTGAAGGCTGAGGCTATGCCCGGCAAGACCGGTGAGAACCTGCTCCAGCTCATGGAGCGCCGTCTGGACAACGTCGTGTTCCGTCTGGGCTTTGCTCAGACCCGCCGCGACGCTCGTCAGCTGGTCTCTCACGCTCACTTCACCGTCAACGGCAAGAAGGTCAACATCCCCTCTTACCTGATCAAGGCCGGTGATGTCATCGAGGTCCGTGAGTCCAGCCGCAGCTCTGCTAAGTTCGCTAAGCTGACTGGCCCTGAGGCTCCCGTCGTGGCTCTGCCCTCTTGGCTGGACCGTGAGGCCGGCACCCTGAAGGGCGTCGTCAACAAGCTCCCCGAGCGCAGCGACATCGACTACGAAGTTGCAGAGCACCTCATCGTCGAGCTGTACTCCAAGTAATCCATTAAGAAGGCCTGGCCTTTCATGTGGATGGCCGGTTTTCGCATTCTTTTCTTTGAAAGAATTTAATAATGGGCCGATGGCAACATCGGTTTGACAAGGAGGGCATAGATATGATGGAGATTGAACGTCCCAAAATCGAAACGGCAAGCCTGTCTCCCGACGGCCGCTACGGCAAGTTCGTGGCAGAGCCGCTGGAGCGTGGTTTTGGCATCACACTGGGCAACAGCCTGCGTCGTGTGCTTCTTTCCTCTCTGCCCGGTGTCGCCGTGACCAGCGTCAAGATCGACGGCGTGGTTCACGAGTTCTCCACCATTGAGGGCGTCAAGGAAGACGTTACCGAGATTGTCCTGAACCTGAAGGGTATCGCTGCAAAGCTGTACACCGACGGTCCGAAGACAGTGCGTGTTGAAGCAGTCGGCCCCTGTGAGGTCACTGCGGACAACATCAAACAGGGCGATGATATTGAGATCCTGAACCCTGAGTGGCACATCGCAACCCTCGGCGAGGGCGGCAAGCTCGTCATGGAGCTGACCTTCGATAAGGGTCGCGGCTATGTGCCCGCTGAGCGCAACAAACAGGCCATCATCGAGAAGAATGACATCAACACTCTTCCCGTTGATAGCATTTACACCCCCGTGCTCAAGGTGAATTATAATGTCGAGAGCACCCGTGTGGGCCAGGCGATCGATTATGACAAGCTGACCATCGAGGTTTGGACCGATGGCACGATCAATGCGCAGGAGGCCGTTTCTCTGGCAGCCCGCGTGCTGACCGAGCACCTGAACCTGTTCGTCAACCTGTCCGACGAGGCCGCTGGCGCTGAGATCATGGTGGAGAAGACCAACGACGACAAGGAGAAGGCTCTGGAGATGACCATCGAAGAGCTGGATTTGAGCGTCCGTTCCTTCAACTGCCTCAAGCGCGCCGGTATCAACACGGTGGAGGATCTGGTCAGCAAGAGCGAGGACGAAATGATGAAGGTTCGCAACCTCGGCCGCAAGAGCCTCGAGGAAGTCATGGCAAAGCTGGACTCCCTCGGCTTCAAGCTGAACACAGACGATGAGTAAATAATTAAGTTAAGGAGTGAAACGGGATGCCCGGTACCAGAAAGCTCGGTAGAACCAGCGACAGCCGCAACGCTATGATGCGCGCTATGGTTACCTACCTGTTAGAGAATGGCAAGATTGAGACCACTGTCACTCGCGCTAAGGACGTTCGTTCCATGGCCGAGAAGATGATCACCCTGGGTAAGGCCAGCGACCTGCACACCAAGCGTCAGGTCTACGCCTACATCACCAAGGAAGATGTTGCAAAGAAGCTGTTTGACGAGATCAGCCCCAAGTACGCTGACCGCAACGGCGGCTACACCCGCATCATCAAGATCGGCGCTCGCCGCGGCGACGCTGCTGAGATGGCAGTTCTGGAGCTTGTCTAAGCTTCTCTGACTGAATAAGATCAGTATCAAAAAGCCCTTTCCCGGACGGGAGAGGGCTTTTTTCTGTTTTCGCCGCTTGGCATCGTCCCCCTTGCGTGATATACTGATACTGTTATGGTATGCAGATTTCCACAGGCAGGAGGGGATATGTTGAAAATCAAAGGATGGCTGCGGGCTGCGGCGCTGACGCTGGCGCTCTGCCTGCTGCTGACCGGGTGCAGCTTCCCCATGCAGGAGACGATACAGGTGGAGGAGCTGCTGCGCGCGCCCCGCCTTGCGGGCGATTACGGTGCGCTGCAAGCGGCCCTGAACGACTGGCTGGGGGAAAGCGCCCAGCTGAAATACCCGATGCAGGGCGACCTGCTTTCCCCCTTTGTCCTACAGGATTTTGACGGTGACGGCCAGCAGGATGCGGCGGTGTTCTATACCACGGCCCTCACCTCCAATGTATGCGTCGCCTTTCTGCGCAAGAACAGCGAGGGCAGCTGGCAGGTGAGCCAGACGGTAGAGGGTCTCGCCGACACGGTGGACAATGTCCGGCTGGCGCAGCTTCAGGCGGGCGGCACGGCCCAGCTGGTGGTGGGTTATACGGCTTCGCAGGAGGATCGTTATCTGGCGGTCTATTCCTACGAGAACGGCGAGGTGTCGGCCATCCTCGAGCAGGCCTATGAGCAGTACCTTGTGGAGGACATCACCGGCGGCGGCAACGAAGACCTGATCCTGATGTCCACGCAGGAGGGCAGCGGCGTCCAGATCGAGCTGCTGACCGTGGACAAGGACGGACGTTTCCAGCAGGTGGCCGTGATGGCGCTGTCGGGGGATAAATTCTCGGGCTGCGCCTCGGTGGCGGCAGGACTCGGTGCGGACGGCAGGCACTATCTGGTGCTGGATGGCTGGACGGGCATCTCAGGCAACAATCTGGCCTCGGTGCTGCTGCGGTTCGATGAGGAGAGCCAGCAGATGGTGCCTGCATCTCAGATCAGCAGCGAGGAGCTGTACAACGCCTCCCTGCGCAACGTACCCAACCTCGTGAGCCGGGATCTGGACGGCGACGGCACGGTGGAGATCCCCACCCAGCCCGACGAGGCAGGCCTGCTGAACATGAGCCAGAGCCGACGGATGGACTTCATCGTCTGGATGGATTACACTGCCGCTGCGCCGGAGAAGAGCTTCGGCCTTCTGGACGAGGAGACGGGCTGCTATATCGCCCTGCCCATCGAGTGGGAGGGCAACCTGATGCTGACCGACAGCGCGGAGGTGGAAGGTGCCGTGGAGCTGCGGACAGTGGACGAGAATAAGCTGGTGCTGACCATCCGGATGGCCTCTTCCAGCGAGAGCGCGGTGGGCTGGGTCCGCCTCGGCGTGGTGGCGTCCCGCCAGATGCAGGCAAAGCTCGGCCCGGATGTGACCATCGAGGACCCGGATTACCGGCTCTCCCGGTCGCTGTATCGGCTGAATTAGCCCTCTCAGGCCGGGCAGATCTAAGCTGACGGAGTAAAAATGATTTTTCGTAAAATGCCGGGCCTTGCGCACAAGGCGAGCGGGCGAGAAACGGAGGAACGATAAATGGTCAAGGTTCTGGTAGTAGAGGATGAAGCCAGCATCCGGGAGATGATCGCGCTGAACCTGCGTCTGGCCGGGATGGAGGCTGTGGAGGCGGACAGCGCCGAAGCGGCTCTGCCGCTGTTGGAGCAGCGCCCGGGCTGTGATGCGGCCATTCTGGACGTGATGCTGCCGGGCATGAACGGCTTCTCGCTCTGCGAGACCATCCGCCGCACTGACCAGAAGATCGGCATCATCATCCTGAGCGCCAAGGGGCAGGAGCAGGACAAGATCCGCGGCCTGTCCATCGGCGCCGACGACTATATGACCAAGCCCTTCAGCGTCAGCGAGCTGCTGGCCCGGGTGGAGGCCCTCTGCCGCCGCGTAGGCCGTTCGGCCAGCACGGCGGCGGGGGAGCAGGCCCCGGTCTCGCTGGTAAGCGGCAGCTTTGTGCTGGACGAGAACCGCCGCGTCCTGCTCAAGGCGGGCAAGCCCATCGAGCTGACGCAGGTGGAGTTCCAGATCATGGAGCTGTTCTTCCGCAACCCCGGCGTTGCGCTGGTGCGGGAGCGCATCCTGAAAGGGGTCTGGGGCGAGAACTACTTCGGTGACGTCAAGATCGTGGACGTGAACATCCGCCGTCTGCGGATGAAGGTGGAGGATGAACCCAGCCACCCGGCCCATATCCTCACGGTGTGGGGATATGGGTATCGGTGGGAGGAGTAAGGACGGAAAGGGAGAAAAGGCCATGCGAAGCGGCATTACCCGGAGATGGCTGCAGGGCAGTCTGCTCATTACGGTGCTGCTGGTGCTGCTGGTGGAGGTCATGTTCCTCTACAGCACCACCCGCAGCTACTACAACGGCGTCCAGCAGACCATGTACCGCCGCTTTTCGTCCATCACCGGCCAGCTCAAGATGTACACCGGCGAGACGAGCCAGAAGACCGCCGCCAGCCGCAGCGTGGCGCTGCGCCGGATGGTGGAGCAGTTCTCCGACAAGGACAAATACGAGTTCATGCTGCTGGACAGCTACGGCGGCGTGATCGCCTCGTCCAGCGGCACCGACGCGGAGGGCATCGTGACCAGCACCGACTTTGAACAGGCGCAGGAGGCTATGGACGGGCAGGGCGTCGCCATCTACCGCACCCAGAGCGGCGAGATGGTCATGGCGGCCTGCTGCCTCGTGCCCTATGCCGCCGAGGATGTGGCCGCGATGCGCCTCGTCACCAGCCTGACGCTGGTGGGGCAGCAGCTCAAGCGGACGGCGGTGGTGGCCCTCATCATGGGCACGGCGGTGCTGGCCTTTACCATCATGTCGGGCCTCTATTTTGTGCGGAGCATCGTGGTGCCGCTGGGGCAGGTGGAGCGCACTGCCGCCAGCATCGCCCGGGGTGAGCTGGACGTTCGCCTGCCTGTCACCGGCGACGAGCGGGACGAGGTGGACCGTCTGCGGGGTACCATCAACCGGATGGCTGAGGGTCTCGAGGAGACAGAAAAGATGAAGAACGAGTTCATCAGCTCTGTCTCCCACGAGCTGCGCACCCCGCTCACCTCCATCCGAGGCTGGGTGGAGACCTTGCGCACGCTGGACGACCCCTCGGACGAGAACTACCGCAAGGGCCTCGAGATCATCAACAACGAGACGGCCCGCCTCTACAACATGGTGGAAGAGCTGCTGGATTTCAGCCGCTTGCAGAACGGACGCCTCAAGATGACCTGCCGCCCCCTCGACCTCGTGGCGGAGCTGACCGACGCGGTGCTCTTCTGCGAGGCCCGCATCCAGCGGGAGGGGCTTGTGTTGGTGTACAATGAGCCGGAGGAGATGATCCCGGTCTATGCCGACCCCGACCGACTGCGGCAGGTGTTCATCAACATCATGGACAACGCCATCAAATATTCTGCCCCCGGCGGACGGATCACCGTCAAGCTCTGGGCCGGGGAGTACAAGGCCTTCGTGGAGATACTCGATCAGGGCCGGGGCATCCCGCCGGAAGATCTGGAAAACGTCAAGACCAAGTTCTACAAGGGCAGCAACTCGGTGCGGGGCAGCGGCATCGGTCTGGCACTGGTGGACTCCATCATGACCGCCCTCGACGGCACGATGGACATCAAGAGCACGCTGGGCCGGGGCACTGTGGTGACGCTGGGCCTGCCGCTCTACAAAAAGTAAGATTTTGTCACATTTATGTGGTAAGATAGAGGCTAAAAAACGGACAGGAGAAATCCATTTTATGAATCACGAACCCAAGAAGGAATGCTTCAAGACCAGCGTAGGCGGTCAGGCCCTGATGGAGGGCATCATGATGCGCGGCCCGAAGCAGATCTGCTGCGCCGTGCGCAAGCCGGACGGCACCATTGAGACCAAGATCGAGGATACCCCCAAACACGGCATCTGGGCAAAGATCCCCATTGTGCGGGGCGCTATCTCGATGATCGAGAGCCTCATTACCGGCTACCGGTACATGATGTACTCCGCACAGGTGAGCATGGGCGACGAGTACGACGCCGAAGAGGAAGAGTCCGCCTTCGAAAAATGGGTGGGCGAGCATCTGGGCAAAAAGGCCGAAGACATCCTGATGGCCGGTGCGGCCCTTGTGGGCGGTCTGTTCGCCATCCTGCTCTTCACCGTTCTGCCCACGGTGCTGGTGGGCGGTCTCGGCAAGGTGGTCGTCCTGACCCGCTGGCCGAAGGTCATCCTCGAAGCGTTGCTCAAGGTCGCCATCTTTCTGACCTACATGGTGGCCATCTCCAAGATGAAGGAGATCCATCGCGTCTTCGAATACCACGGTGCCGAGCACAAGACCATCGCCTGCTACGAGGCCGGCGACGAGCTGACCGTGGAGAATGTCCGCAAGTATACCCGCTTCCACCCCCGCTGCGGAACCAGCTTCCTCATTCTGGTGGTCATCGTCAGCGTCTTTCTCTACAGTGTCCTGCCGTGGAGCAACACCAGCCTCCGTGTGGTCTTCAAGCTGCTGCTTCTGCCTGTGGTCATGGGCATCAGCTACGAGCTGCTGAAATGGTGCGGCCGCTCGGATAACCTCGCGACCCGCATCATCCGCCAGCCCGGTCTCTGGGTGCAGCGGCTGACCGTCTTTGAACCCGATGACAGCATGATCGAGGTGGCCATTGCAGCCGTGACGCCCGTTTTGCCCGAAAAGCCGGAGGACGGAACATGGTGAGCGAAGGGATGCTGCCCCGGGCCGCCGTCCGGGAAGTGGAAGAGCGTCTGACGGCGGCAGGCTGTCCCGACGCGGACTTCGACGCCCGGGAGCTGTTCCGGCTGGCCACAGGCCGGGACGCCCGGCTCACAGACCGCCCGCTGGACGCCGACGAAGCGGCCAGACTGGAGGCGCTGACCCTCCGCCGCGCAGCCCGGGAGCCTTTACAGTACCTCTGCGGCAGCTGGCCCTTCCTCGACTTTGAGCTGGCCGTGGGGCCGGGGGTGCTCTGCCCCCGCGCCGACACCGAGGTGGTTGCCGAAGCTGCTGCCGGGATGCTGGCAGGCGTGGAAACGCCGCGTGTGCTGGATCTTTGCGCCGGAACAGGCTGTCTCGGCCTCGGCGTCAAGCGGCTCTGCCCGGCGGCAGTCGTTACCTGCGTGGAAAAAAGCCCGGAGGCCTATGTCTACCTCGAAAAGAACACCCGTCTGGCCCTGAAGGGGCAGGGCGGCAGCACCGAAAATGTGCTGGATGCTTCGCCCTTTGAGGCATCGGCCTTTGACTGGGGCTTCCGGACTGCCCGCGCTGCGGAGCCGGTGGAAGGCGACCTCTTTACCTACTGGCAGACCCTGCCCGACGGGCAGCTCGACCTCATCGTCTCCAATCCGCCCTACCTGACGGCGCAGGAGATGCGGGAGCTGCAGCCCGAGGTGGCGAAAGAGCCGGCCATGGCGCTGGAGGCTGGGGACGACGGACTCGTATTTTACAGGGCCATCGCGGAACACTACCAGAAGGCCCTCCGCCCCGGCGGTGCGCTGGTGCTGGAGATCGGCTGGCAGCAGCGGGAGGCTGTGGAAGCCCTGCTGGAAGCAAACGGCTGGGTGGACATCACCTGCCGGAAGGATTTTGGCGGCAACGACCGCTGCGTAATGGCCCGCAGCGCAGAATAAGCGTGAGAAAATAAAAAATATCTACAACTATCTGTTGTCATATCTGAAATCTGTGATATACTATAGAGGAAAGAATCGGTACAGCACAGCCTGCACCCCGCAGGTAAAGCGATAAAGGAGCAGCACGCTATGGCAAAAAATCAGAACAACAATGTCGCCCCCGCCACCCAGAAGACGGAGCCGGGCGCAAAGAAGGACGCGCTGGCAACGGCGCTGGCCCAGATCGAAAAGCAGTTTGGTAAGGGCGCGATCATGAAGCTGGGCGACAACACCGCCATGCAGGTGGACGCCATCTCTACCGGCAGCCTCGGCCTCGACCTCGCGCTGGGCGTGGGCGGTGTGCCCCGCGGACGTATCATCGAGGTGTTCGGACCGGAGTCCAGCGGTAAGACCACACTGGCCCTCCACATCCTCGCCGAGGCCCAGAAGAAGGGCGGCGAGGTGGCCTTCATCGACGTCGAGCACGCCCTTGACCCGGCCTATGCCTCGGCGCTGGGCGTCAACATCGACGAGCTGCTGGTCAGCCAGCCCGACACCGGCGAGCAGGCGATGGAGATCTGCGAGGCGCTGGTGCGTTCCGGTGCCATCGACGCCATCGTTGTGGACTCTGTGGCCGCTATGGTGCCCCGCGCCGAGATCGAGGGCGAGATGGGCGACAGCCACGTCGGCCTGCAGGCACGTCTGATGAGTCAAGCCATGCGCAAGCTCACCAGCGTCATCGGCAAGACCAACACCGTCTGCGTCTTCATCAACCAGCTGCGTGAGAAGGTGGGCATCGTCTACGGCAACCCCGAAGTCACTACCGGCGGCCGCGCACTGAAGTATTATTCCTCTGTCCGCATCGACATCCGCCGCGTCGAGGGCCTGAAGGACTCTTCCGGCCAGTTTATCGGCAACCATACCCGCGCCAAGATCGTCAAGAACAAGGTGGCGCCTCCGTTCCGTGAGGCCGAGTTCGACATCATGTTCGGCGAGGGCATCTCCAAAATGAGCGAGCTGCTGGATGTGGGCGTCAAGCTGGGCATCGTCCAGAAGAGCGGCGCGTGGTTCAACTACGGCGATATCCGTCTGGGTCAGGGCCGCGACAACGCCAAGCAGTTCCTCAAGGACAACCCCGAGATCGCCAACGACATCGAGGGCCAGATCCGCGCCAACGCGGATAAGCTCTACGCCACCCGCCGTCCGGTGGGCAAGGCTGCCGCTGCGGCGGACAAGGAGGAGGGCGGCGAGACCGCTTCCGCCTCCAAGGAGCCGGTCGTCAAAGCACCGGCCCGCAGCAGCGAGAGCGAGCTGGACATCATGGTGGAAGACTAAATGGCTTTTTCGAGAAGGGGCCGTCCGCTGGCCGAGGAGGAAAAATCCACCGACGCCGCCAAGGCCCGCGCCCGTGCGATGGAGCTTCTGGCCGGGCAGGAGCTTTCGTCCGGCCAGCTCTATGAGCGGCTGGGGCGGCGCTTCACCCAGCCCACCGCCGCCGCTGTGGTGGCCGAGATGGTGGAGCGGCAGTATGTGGACGACGAGCGCTATGCCCTGACCCGCGCCCACGGCCTGCTGGCTGCCCGCAAGAGCCGCCGCGCCGCCGCACAGAACCTGCGGCAGAAGGGGCTGGACGCGCAGCAGATCTCTGCTGCGCTGGAAGAGGTCTATGCCCCGGATGAAGCGGGCGAAAACCCGGAGCTGGAAGCTGCCGCCGCCCTCGTGGAGGGGCGGTATCGCGGCAAGCTGGCCGCAGGGCGGAAAGACCTTGTTGTGGCTGCGCTGGCCCGGCGGGGGTTTGCGTATCCGGTCATCAAAGAGGCGATAAAGAGAGCAGAGGGGGACGATTAGTTCTCTTTTGCTGCCAAAAGAGAACTGAAAATCCTTCGCGCGCTGGTGGCGCGGGGTAAATCGCTGTTGCGGTAAGGCTAAGTTCTCTTTTGCGTGCCAAAAGAGAACCAGAAAAGCACCCGCTACTTTCGAGGCGCGGGAGGCACGAATCAAGGGCTACTCGCCCTTGATAATCCCGGAGGAGTTGTCGAAGTACAAAAATGCTAGCCGCTTCGCTAAACGCATTTTTTGTACTTCTCCGGTTTACGGCTCCGCCGATGGTGTTACGTTT
>NZ_JAJEQL010000027.1:0-28943 GCF_020687345.1 Faecalibacterium butyricigenerans | reverse complement strand
CCCGCCGGGAGATCTCCCGGGGGGCGCTGCTTATTTATTATATGTTTTATTGTATCCAGAACGGTTCGCCTAAACCGAGGGCCGCGCTGCGCGCTTCTGACGTTCCTTCTCCCTGTACATCCGGTCGTCGGCTTCGCGGAGGAAGGCGGGCAGGTCTTCGACCAACGACTGCCAAAACGAGCCGATGGCTGCATCCACCTGATGGCGGACCAGTGCCGCCCGCAGAGCTTCCACCTGCTGTTCAAATTTTTCCTGCGTGACCGGGCAGCAGATGACCACGAACTCGTCCCCGCCGATGCGGCAGGCTTCACCGGGGAACACATCGTTCAGCGCGTCAGCTGCACGGCAGATCAGGGCGTCGCCCGCCGCATGGCCGAAGCAGTCGTTGCAGCGCTTCAAGCCGTTGAGATCCATGTAAATGCCGCCCACCTGTTTCAGCGCGTTCTCCTTCCCTGCCTCCAGCAGCTCCATATACCGGTTGCGGTTGTCCAGCCCGGTCAGGGTAAACTGATCCAATTGCTCAAGGGACTGCATGGAGAAGATGGCTTGGGTTGCGAAAGTGAACCGCTTTGTAAGGAGATCTCGAGTCAGCCCACATCGGCGGCGAGCGCCTGCTCGATGAGCTTTTGCAGCGTCTCCGCCTGCTTCTTTTCTGTGATGGCTCCTACGATGGGTTCACCCACGATATTGCCGCTGCGGTCGACCACATAGGTGGTGGGATAAGCAAAGATGTTGGTAGTAAACTTTCCCGCCTCACCATCTGAGTCAAAATACACATTCTGATAGGTGGCGCCCTTCTTGGCCAGCACGTCCTTCGCCTCGGAAATCGCTGCCTCGTCGCCGTCCAGCGTGAAGGTGTTGACGCCGATGAGGGAGCCGCCCTTCTCCGCGAGTTCCTTATTCAGTGCGTCCAGCTCGGCAAGCTCTCCCACGCAGGGATTGCAGGTGGTGAACCAGAAATTCACTACGGTGACGGTGTTGCCGGAGAACAACTCGTCGCTCTTCACCGTGTTGCCATCCAGGTCTTTACCCTCAAAGGCGGGGAACTTCTGCATACTGCCGTCGTCGGGAGGGGTGCTCGTGTCGCTGCCTGCTGGCATACTCATATCGCCGTCCATGGATTTCTGCATGATCTCGGGATACTTCTCTTCCAACTCGGTCAGCTTGTTTTCAATATTGCTGATCTCCGTGGCCGACTCCTTCAGCCACGCATATTCCTTGTCGGTGAACTGCTCTTTAGCGGCCTCGACGGTATCCAGCAGGAAGTCGCCGTAGTTTTTGCCGTCCTCCTGCATGGTCATGCCCTTATCGGCCGCCATGAACACCTTCTCCCAGAGTTCGGCATTTTCCGACAGGAGCGCGTTTTCCCGCTCCAGCAGCTCCTTGTGCAGAGCGAGCGCCTCCTCGGCGGTTTTCGGCTCGCCGGTCATGGCGGAGCTGTCTCCGCTCATATCCGCCTGCTTGTCGTTGCCCTTTGCGCCGCAGGCTGCAAGGGAGAGCAGCATCATCGCGCACAGCATCAGAGCCAGTATCTTCTTTACGTTCATATTCGTTTCTCCTTAAGCTTTGTTGTTGTTTTCTCGCAGTGTCGCTGCGTTTTCTTTCTCTTTTCCATCGCCGAAGCCGTAGCGGAAGCACACGGCGTTCGTCGGACAGGCACGGATACACATCCCGCAGCGGATGCACTCGGTATGGTTGGGCGTTTTCGTCACATCCACGTCCATCTTGCAGGCTCTGGCGCATTTCCCACAGGAGACGCACTTACTCTTGTCCACCTTCATCTGGAAAAGGGACACCCGGTTGAACAGGGCGTAGAACGCGCCCAGCGGGCATAGCCACTTGCAGAAGGGACGGTAGAACAGTACGCTCAGCACGATCACCGACAGCAGGATGCTGAACTTCCATGTAAACAGCTTGCCCAGCGCCGCCCGGATGCCGGAATTGGCGAGTGACAGCGGGATGGCTCCCTCCAGCACGCCCTGGGGGCAGAGGTATTTGCAGAAGAAGGGGTCGCCCATGCCAACGTCGTTCACAAGGAACGCCGGCAGCAGGAAAACCATCACCAGCAGTACAGCGTACTTGAGATAGGTCAGTGGTCTGAGCTTCTTTGTGGAGAGCTTCTTCGTCGGAATCTTATGCAGCAGCTCCTGAAACCAGCCGAAGGGACACAGAAAACCACAGATAAAGCGTCCCAGCAGGACTCCCAGCAAAATGAGAAAGCCTGTGATATAATAGGAGAAGCTGAACTTGGAAGACCCCACCACCGTCTGAACTGCCCCGATAGGACAGGCTCCGGAGGCCGCTGGACAGGAGTAGCAGTTCAGCCCCGGCACGCAAACGGTTTTCCCTGTGCCTTGGTACAGTCCTCCTTTGAAGAAGTTCGGCAGGTGCAGGTTGGTCAGTAGCGTCGCACCCGCCTGTATCCAGCCCCGAAATCGGGACATGGTCTGCGAAACGCCTGAAAACTTTTTACCCAATACCCACACACTCCAGACATAATTTGATTGCTTTGCTCAGCACTGTCGCCGCCTCGCCCCGCCAGACGCCGAAGCACAGCATGGCGACTCCGGCCATCAGCAGCGCGATCTGCGCCGCAGCCTTTTTCCCGCAGCTCATTTTTCATCATCCTTTCCGATTTTCTGTCCCCATCATAGCGCGGGAGAGTTAAAGTCTCTGTTAAGAACGAAAACTTAACGCAAACCTTATCTATTTTTGCTATAATAAAAACAACACAAAAACGGAGAAATAAAAAGGAGGGCTCTCATGCACCTTTTAGTAATTGAAGACGAACGCGCTCTGTGTGAAACAATCGTCCGCAGCCTGCGGCGGCTGGCCTACAGCGTGGACTACTGCTACGACGGGGAGAAGGCTCTGGAGTTGCTGGGCGTGGAGCGCTACGATCTGGTACTTCTTGATCTGAATCTGCCGAAAAAGGACGGCATGACAGTGCTGCGCGCCCTGCGGCAGACCGACCGAGAGACGCGGGTGCTGATCCTCTCCGCCCGCAGCGAGGTGGAGGACAAGGTGCAGGGGCTGGACGCCGGGGCAAACGACTATCTTGCAAAGCCCTTTCATCTTGCCGAGCTGGAGGCCCGCATCCGCAGCCTGACATTGAGGCAGTTCACCCAGCAGGATGTGCTGCTAAGCTGCGGAGGCCTGAGCTTCGACACCCGCTCCCGCACCGCCGCCGTCAATGGGCAGACGCTGACGTTGACCCGAAAGGAAACGGGGATACTCGAATACCTGATGGTGCATCAGGGGCGGCCCGTGAGTCAGGAGGAGCTGATGGATCACGTTTGGGATAACAGCGTGGACAGCTTCAGCAATTCCATTCGCGTCCACATCTCAGCCCTGCGCAAAAAGCTCCGCGCCGTGCTGGGCTATGACCCCATCCGCAACCGCATCGGCGAGGGCTATCTGATGGGAGGCGAGGAGGAATGAAGCGGCTTTCCTTGCAGTGGCGCATCACGCTGATGTCCGTCCTGCTCATCGGCATCACCTGCGTGGCCATGAATCTGCTGCTGTGCTCCTCCGGTGTGTACTATATGGACACCATTGCGGACAGCTTACAGGGCGGCGGCACGGTGATTCTGAATGATAGCGGAGCGGCGAGCTTTGACCCGCAGCTCATAGCGCCCAACGAGGAGTTGACCATCGTCGTCGATGGGGTGCAGGGGCGCTTCCGCACCACCAACTGGTACATCACAGCGGCGGTAACGCTGCTCAGCGGTTTCCTCGCCTATTTTGTCAGTGGACGCGCTCTCAAGCCCCTTCGCTGCTTTGCCTCGCAGGTAGAGCAGGTGCAGCTGAACAATCTTGCCGATATGAGGATCGATGAAGACTCCATTTCGGAGTTCCGGCAGCTGAGCCGCTCGTTCAACCAGATGCTGGAGCGGCTGAACAACGCCTTTGCCGCCCAGCGGCAGTTCACCGGCAACGCCGCCCACGAGCTGCGCACGCCGCTGGCGCTGATGCAGGCGCAGCTGGAGCTGTTTTCCGCGGAGCATCCCGATGTGCGGCCGGAGACGGCGGAACTCCTCACGCTTTTGCGCGAGCAGACGGAGCGGCTGACGCAGATGACCAAGACGCTGCTGGAGATGAGCAATTTGCAGCAGGTGGCGCGGAACGAGCGGATCCAGCTCGCTCCCATGATCGAGGAGATCTTCACAGATCTTGCGCCACTCTCAGATAAGCTCGGCGTCACGCTGACGGCGGAGGGCGACGGCATTATGACCGGCAGCGATGCACTGATCTACCGGCTGATCTTCAACCTGACGGAGAATGCTGTCAAGTACAACCGGCCGGGTGGCTCGGTACGGGTTTCTGTCACTCAGGAGTTGGAAAAGCTCCTGCTCCGCGTCTCCGACACCGGCTGCGGCATCCCGGAGGTGTATCAGCGCAGTATCTTCCAGCCCTTCTTCCGGGTGGACAAGTCTCGCAGCCGGGAATACGGTGGCGCAGGACTGGGACTCTCACTGGTATGGGAGATCGCCAATCTCCACGGCGGCTCCGTTTGGGTGGAGGAAAGCTCGGACAAGGGCACGACCATCGCGGTGGAGCTGCCGGCAGGGGCGAAAAACGATTTCTCCGGCGCGGATATCCCATAATAGTCCTCGGCGGTTTCATGATGATCGTTTTTCAACCTCCACAATGTTATCGCAGCAGCTCTCGATCAGCTCCCTGTCGTGGGTGATCACGAGAATGGTTCTGCCGCTCCGCACCTCGATTTTCAGCCTTTCTGCAATCAGGCGCATAATTCTGCCCGTCAAGACCGCTGGGTGACTCATCAAGAATCAGTATCCTGCGACCGGAAAAGACGGCGCAGGCGATGGCAAGCCGTTGCTTTTGTCCGCCGGACAGGGTGGACGGGTGCGCATCCCTGTACTCGTAAAGGCCAAATTCTTTCAGCAGATGTATTGCACGGTCTTTGCTTTCTTCCGTCAATTCGGTATTCAGCAGCAGCTCCTCCGCCACACTCGCCGTAAAAAACTGCGTTGACGTGTCATTGCCGCAGTATTAGATATTCCTGCGCCGGACTGCCGCTCTTGCTTTTTTCCATTTTGAACAATGCGATTTACCTCCATTTCCGCGTCTGCCTGCTGAACCAGCAGTGCATAGTAATTTTTTGTTTTGTAAGGCCGCGTTTTCGGCCTCTTGAACTTTGCCTCATAGAAGTGCTTTGCCACCACTTCCAGCGGCTGACCGTCTTTCTCGTACATGGCAAGAAAGAAGAGCGGCAGCATCACCGCCATCATGCCAAGAGCGGCAAGGCTCAAATTCCCGCTGGATTTGAGCAAAAAGAAAACCGGAACGCCAATCAGCGCACCGGCTCCGAAGCAGAGAATCTGCCGTTTGGTCAGGTTCATAAAGACCTTGGTTTTGACCTTTGAAAGGTCTCGCGGCACAGAAATATAAGATGCCATGAATCATTCCTCCTTCCTTAGTGCGCTACAAACACGGATTTCGCAAGGCTTCCCGTCTTAAAGAGGGTAAATACCAGCAAAACCGTATAGCCCATAACGCCCCAAATGCTGCTGATGATGTTATCCGAAAAGGACAGGTTCTGAATCAAAACTGTATAGATGCCTACACAGATCATGATAAGAAAGCCTTGGAATCCCAGTGCAAACAGGGAGCGCAGGTAGTTTTGACCAGTATGCTCGATGAGCATCTGGATCAGCTCATAACAGGCGATGAAAGTCAGCACCATTCCGGCAATGGGCAGGATCACGGATTCCGAGATGTTACGGATCATAGAAAAAAACGCAGGTGAAAAGTTCGCCGGTGTGGTTCCCACATCGCCTGCGATCTGTCCAACCTGCTGGTTGATCGAATCGAACATCCCTGAAAGATTTCCCATGATACCGCTGATGATCATGCTCTTGAGCCAATCTGTGATCTGTTCAAGGATACTCTGCATGAGCCGCCTCCTTCCTTACGCAAATACGCCGAACAGCTTCGCCATCCGGGACAGAAGCATAAACAGCTGTGAGAAAAGAGACAGTGCCGATGCAGTTGTAGTAAGAAACGCCATTGTGCCTCTCGGAAAGGATTCAAAGTGCCACTAAATTTTCCCGTGCAGGCATCTGTCCCGCCGCTCTCAGGCGTATTCCAGCAGTGCATTGCACGCCGGACAAAGCGCCTCGCCCCTTGTCCAATGCACGCCACAACAATACCGGCGCACCATGAGGGTAACGGTTTCGATCTCCTTTTCCTTGTTCAAGTTCTGAAGTCCTTTCTGTTTTATACACAGTTAGTATTTTCTAACCGTCTGGTGGAAGAAAAGGCAGGCCACCTGTATGTAGTCTGCCTTTTGCCTGATGCGAAAGCCCGCAGACACGCGGGGCTTACAGCACCAGCGAGGGCGCGGTGTAGACCCGTGCCTTCAGCTCGCTGTTTAGCATATACAGTCCCTTGCTGTCACCGCCGAACAGATCCATCTTGGTAATGAGGTCAGCGGCGTTCTTCTCCTCCTCGCCCTGTTCCTTGATGAACCAGTCCAGCATCTGCATGGTGCGGAAGTCCCTGACCTCGTATGCGGCGGCGTAGATGGCATTGATGCTGGCGGTGATCAGCATCTCGTGTTCCAGTGCTTTTTTCAGCGGGGCCATGTGGTCGCCTCGTTCCCACTCCGGCTTTGCGATAGCCTCAAAGGTGACGTCCTCGCCGTTATTCTGCAAATACTGATAAAACAGCATGGCGTGATCCCGTTCCTCCTGCGCCTGTACCCGGTACCAGTTCTCAAAGCCGTCCAGTCCGACGGCGGCGTAGTAGTTGGCAAAGTCCAGATACAGATAGGCGGAGTAGAACTCCTTATTGATCTGCTCGTTGAGCAGAAGAGATACGTTAGTGTTCATAATACTTCTCCTCCATAAGATTGTCTTTTCCTGCTCCCGGAATGGGGGCAGATATACCGTACCCAGAGCGATGCTGGGATGCTCCCTTTTCATCTCCAGGGACACCTGCTCCGCCTTGGGATGCTGCTGCAGCTCCGTTGCGGCGGCCAATATCTCCTCTGCGTATTTTGGCATACCGCCAACTCTCCAAATGCAAGAATGAATCTTATTATTTTGCTTTTATTATACCTATATTTTTTTCTCTGTCAACAACCACAAAGGGCTTGTGCTCCAAAAGCTGCCTCGAAGCCGATTTTCTCAAATTATGTGACGCCGTCACAGTAAAACCGCTTGTCACGCGGTAATACTACGCATAAAAACACAGCCGCAGAGTACATCTGTGGCTGTGTTTTGCGTTCAGTTGCTCACTGTTGCGTGGACTGGATATGGAGAGACAACATATCTCCCGATCTTACATGGGTTATCTTATCTGCCATCACTTTGGCAGTTTGCCTTGCAGATATGTCGGCATCCCCACTGCGGTCGTATCCGGCCTGACCTTAAACATGGCTTTTTCAATCTACCTCCCTTATCGGTTTTCCGCGATATATTTCTCCGCCATGTGGACTGCCACCGCGCCGTCCGCCACGGCGGTGACCACCTGACGGAGGGGCTTCGTCCTCACGTCGCCCACGGCGTAAACGCCGGGAATACTGGTTTCCGTGGTCTCTCCGGCCACGATATAGCCGCCGCCGTCCAGCGCCAGTTGACCCACCGCCAGCGCCGTGGCGGGCTGTCGGCCCACGCTGACAAATACGCCGTCGCAGTCCACCACGCTTTCCTCACCGGTGACGGTGTCCCGCAGGCGGACGCCGGTCAGCCTGTCCCCGGAAAGCAGCGCGGAAACGACGCTGTTCCAACGGAATTCCACGTTTTCGGCCTGTGACAGCGACTCGTGATAGATCTTGGTGGCCCGCAGGGTGTCTCTGCGGTGGACGAGGATCACTTTTTTCGCCACGCGGCTGAGAAGGAGGGCATCTGCCGCGGCGGAATTGCCGCCGCCCACCACGACCACCGTTTTGCCCTTGTAAAACATCCCGTCGCAGGCGGCGCAGTAGGCCACGCCCCGGCCCAACAGCTCCGTCTCTCCGGCAACACCCAGCGTTCTGGGGTCCGCACCGGTGGCCAGCACCACGGTTTTCCCCAGGAAGATCCCCTCGCTGGTCTCCACGAGCTTGGGAACCGCCGTCAGATCCATGCGGAGGACTTCTGCGTATTCGCTGCGTGCCCCGAAGCGCTCCGCCTGCTTTTGCATCTTCTCCGCCAGAGAGAAGCCGTCGATCCCGTCCTCAAAGCCGGGATAGTTGTCGATCTGCTCGGTCAGGGCCATCTGCCCACCGGCGGACAGTTTTTCCAGCACGATGGTGTCCAGCCCCGCCCGTGCCGCGTACAGGGCGGCGGTGTAGCCGCCCGGTCCGCCCCCCACCACGAGCATATCATAAACATGATTGTTGTTCATATCTGAACCCTCCGTTATTTCGCCAAGGCTTCCTGAATGAAACGGTCGATTTCTGCCTTTGAGCCGGGTGCGGTGATGGAATCCACGGCCTTTCCGTTCCGGTACAGCACCAGAGTTGGGATGTCCTCGATCCCCTCGGCCCCCGCCAGCCGCGGCTCCTCGTCAATGTTGATCTTGCCGACGGCGAGGCTGTCCGCGTATTCCTCTCCGATCTTCTCATACGCGGGGCCGATCCTCCGGCAGTAGCCGCACCAGGGCGCCCAGAAATCCACCAAAACGGGCTTTTCCTCCCGGATCGCCTGCTCAAACTGCTCCTGATTCATGTTCATAGCTGCCATATCTGCCAGCTCCTTTCCTTTGTTTGGGTATTCTCAAGACTCCGGTCTCGCCCCACACCACATCGTGACCTCAACCTGAGATGACGGTACTCTGCCCTTGGGACATAAAGCAGATGAGTAAGATCATCATCTGTACGAGAATAGCTGCGGTTTGTTGCAGCTTATTCTGCGCAGAGCTCAGCCACCAGAGCGTCCATCTGCGCTTCGCTGGTTTGGTTCAATGCACCACGCAGAGACACTACCGTTTCGTAAAGGTGGATATCCTTCATCTCCTCCAATTTGGTGCGCATCAGCCGCGCGGCAGCAGGTGCCCAAGAGCCGTCTTCAATAAGGCCAACCCGGCGGTTTCGGAATCCCTTTGTCCGTAAATGTTCCAAAAACTCCCTCATGGGCGGAAACAGTCCTCCGTCATAGGTGGAGCTGGCTAAAACCAACTTCCCGCAGTAGAACGCACTGGCAACAGCGTAGGAAAGATCTGTCACAGCGAGATCACATATGTTGACCTGTACGCCTTTTTTCTCTAATTTACCCTTGAGGGTCTTCGCCGCATGGGCAGTATTTCCATGGATGGATGCGTGAGCGATCAGGATGCCCTCCGGTTCTTCCGGTTTCCATTGTGACCAGAGATCATAGAGCCGCAGGTACTCCCCCAAGTCTTCTGTGAGCATGGGGCCATGGAGCGGGCAGATCGTTTTGATCTCCAGCGCGGAGATTTTTTTCAGCAGAGCCTGCACCTGTGCGCCATATTTCCCGATAATATTGTAATAATACCGTCGGGCCTGCGGCACCCAGGGGGCACGGGCAGTCCGTTCCAGTGAGCCAAAGCGTCCGAAGGCATCCGCCGAGAACAGGATTTTTTCCGTTTCCTCATACGCCGTCATCACCTCCGGCCAGTGTACCATCGGCGCCAGCAGAAAGCGCAGCCGGTGCAAACCCAAGGAAAGCGTATCTCTTTCGCCAACCTCCAGCATACGGTCTTCCGACAATGCACCTGTGCCGAAGAACTGCTTGATCAGGGTAAATGTTTTCGCGTTTCCCACGATCTTCATCTCCGGGTACTTTTGTGCCAGCCGCATGAGGCTGCCGGAATGATCCGGCTCCATGTGTGTGACCACAAGATAGTCGGGGCTGCGCCCCTCCAACACCCGCGCCACATTGGAAAGCCATTCTTCCGCTGCCCGTGCGTCCACGCTGTCCATCACGGCAATCTTCTCATCCAGAATGACATAGGAGTTGTAGCTCACTCCCATAGGCTGGACGGAGTACTGGTTTTCAAAGAGTGCCAATGTGTTATCATCCACCCCTACATAGCGGATGGCATCTGTTACCGTTTGGATAGCCATATAAACAATACCTCCTATTTTCCTTACTCAGACTCTGACTGATAGGTTCTTCTTTTCTAATGGAATATACGCTTAACCGCAGATCGACGGTCGCGCATTTTACCGTTGCCTTGCTTCCCCCAGAGTCGTTACATGTGGTACACCGCAGCGGAGCGAAGTCCTTCCGGCAGGCCGTCGGGCGCAGCAGGTGAAAGTTCCCAGCGTACCTGCCCCACCCACTGGGAGGCGACGGCGGAGAAGTGGAGCATGACAATACCGAGATCCAATGCGGCATCCAAATTATCGGTGTAGGCATCCTCCTGCTGCACCAAATAGATGCTGTGATCCTGCACAAGGAAGCCATAGGGCTGACGGTTGAGATAGCTGGGGGAGAGCGAAGCGGCGTAGAAGGACTGCCAGAGCATATCGTCGTAGAAGTCCATCATCTCGTCAAGTCCAGACTGGTTGCTCCAGCTCCCCATGTGAACCAAATCATGCACGCCCTTTTTTGGCGCGTAGTACTGCTGCTCGGCCCGCACATCGATCTGAGACATACTTAGGATATTCAGCCGCAACTTTCTTGCGGTCTTTTCCCCGTAGCCAAAGGCAACGATTGCCGCCACCTCTAACGGGGTGGCGAGAGACAGTGCTTTTTTGATTTTGTCGCTGTCGGTGAAGGTCATCCAGCAGGTGTCAATGTCCAACTCAGTCAGCTTGAGAACGAGATCTTCCATCATGTAGCCGGCGTTGATGGCCGCATAGGAATGCGGGGCAGACATAAGGAGCAGGTAGTGCGGTGCTCCGATGAGAAATTGATTATAGCCCGCTGAGCTCTCCAGCGCCGGCTGTGCATCCTTGTCCAAGACGATCAACTCCGTTGCAATCTCCGGGACAAGACGGGGGCAGGTCTTTTCATAGTAGGATCGGAGCTGGCCGATAGCCTCGCTCGGAACTTCCTTTTCACGGAATGCGTGAACGGATCTGCGATTTTGAATCATAGCGCTGTAATTCATAGTAATATCTCCTATTCTGATGTCTTTGGTTTTCTTATAAATCGTCTATCAGTGCGGTGCTCTTGGCGTAGGCGGTACTGCGTGCCTCAAAGAAATCGGTCTTGACCATGTTGGCGTCGGCGTACTGGCTGACCCATTCCATGCTCTCCGGTTCGCTCTCAAAGCCTGGATACAATGCGGGATAGCCAAGGCTCGTCCAGCGGAGGTTGCCGAGATAGCGGATGTAATCGCTGATCATCTGCCGGTTCAGCCCCGGGATGTCGTCGCCGATCACATAATGCCCCCATGCGATCTCCTGTTCCACGCCCTCACGCATCATCTCGCGCAGCGCTTGTACGCTCTCGGCGGTGAACAACTCCGGCTGCTCCTTTTGCAGCTCCGTGATGATATTGCGGAACAGCCACAAGTGCGTGTTCTCATCGCGGTTTATGTAGCGAATCTCCTGCGCCGAGCCGGGCATCTTCCCGTTTCGGGAGAGATTGTAGAAGAACATAAAGCCGCTGTAAAAATAGATGCCCTCCAAAATATAGTTTGCCATCATCACGCGCAGCAGCGTGGGAGCGTCCTTCCGCTCCTGAAACTCGTTGTAGCAGTCCCCAATGAAGGTGTTGCGGCGCAGCAGGTGCTCGTCCGTTTTCCATTGGTAGAGGATGTCATTGCGCTCCACGGGGGAACAGATGGTGTCGAGCATATAGCTGTAGCTCTGTGAGTGGACACACTCCTGAAACGCCTGAATGGACAGGCAGAGATTGACCTCGTTGGCGGTAATGTAGGCGCCGATATTAGGCAGGTTTGCTGTCTGAATGGAATCCAAAAAGACAAGAAAACTCAGAATTTTATCGTAGGCGCTGCGCTCGGCTGACAGCAGGCGGGGATAGTCCTTCACATCCTGCGAGAGATTGATCTCCTCAGGGATCCAAAAGTTGTTCATGGCCTGCCGGTACCAGTCGCTGACCCAAGCGTACTTCATATTGTTGAAGTCGTTGAGGTTGGTGGTATTGCCGCCGATCATGCGCCGTAGGCGCACATCAGGGTCGCCCTCCGGGTTAAAGAGGGGCTTTTTCTTCAGTTCCGTCATGCTATCCTCCTTATGACGAGCAGCTTTCGCAGGCCTCGACCTCAAGGGCCTTGCTGCGGACATAGTAAATGGTCTTGACGCCGGCCCTCCACGCCTCCAAATACAGTCTAAGCACCTGACGCATGGAATAGTCGTTGGTGATATAGAGATTCATGCTCTGCGCCTGGTCAATATGTCTCTGGCGAAGGCCCGCGGCGCGTACCGACCAGCTTTGGTCGATCAGATGCGCCGCCTTATAGCACCACCATGTATCCATGGAAAGCTCCGGAGCAACGCGGGGCAGCATGCTGCCCTTTTTTTCCTCTAAAAAGAATTTCTTCATAATTGGATCTATGCCCGCCGACGTGCCGGAGAGGATAGATGTGCTGGAGGTCGGTGCGACCGCCAGCAGATAGGCGTTGCGCATTCCCTGCACCGCCACCGTTTTCGCAAGCGCCCGCCACTTTTCGGAGGTATAACCCCGCTTTTCAAAATACGCGCCAGTCTGCCAGTCGCTGCCCTCAAAGAGCGCGTAACGACCCCTTTCCCGTGCCAGTGCTGTGTCCGCCTTGACGGCGGCGTAGTTGATGAGCTCGAACACTGCGTCGGTGAAGGCAAGGTGCTCATCGCTCTCCCAGCGGATGCCGCGCTTTGCCAGCATGTGGTGGTAGCCGCTGACGCCCAGGCCGATGCTGCGGTACTTCTGATTGGTAAGCCGCGCGTATTCCAACGGGTAGAAGTTGAGGTCGATCACATTATCCAGTGCGCGGATGGCCGTTTCCACCGTGCGTTCCATATAGGCCTCGTCCTCCACCGGCAGATTACCGAGAGACAGACTCGCCAGGTTGCAGACCACAAACTCACCTGGGCGTGTGGCCGTCACCACAATTGTGTCGCCGTTCTCCGTGTGCACCTCAGTGCTGATGTGCTCGATGGGTGCCATGTTCTGCGCGATCTCCGTACAGAGATTGGAGCAATAGATCATTCCCGTGTGGCCGTTTGGGTTCATATGATTTACACTGTCGCGATTGAAAGCGAAGGGTGTGCCGGTCTCCACTGCCGAGCGAAGCACCAGCCGCACGATGTCCTTGACGGTGACGCTGCGCTTTTCGATGCGCGGGTCATTGACGCAGTCCAGATACCGCTTCTCCCATTCTGTACCCCAGTAATCCTCCAGTGCGTAGCCCTTGACCGTGAGGATCTCATGCGGACACATGAGATGCCACGGCGCGTCTATGTTCTCCTCCGCCAGTCGCCAGAAGAGATCCGGATAGCACACGGCGGGAAACACATCATGTGCCTTCATGCGGTCGTCGCCGTTGTTGGTGCGCAGTTGAAGGAATTCCGGCAGATCCCGGTGCCATGCGTCTAAGTAAACCGCCACAGCGCCCTGCCGCATCCCCAACTGATCCACCGCCACGGCGGTGTCGTTGACCAGCCGAATCCAGCGGATAACACCGCCCGCCGCCCCTTGAAAGCCGCGGATGGTGCTGCCTGCAGCGCGCACCTTACCGAAGTACATCCCCATTCCACCGCCGAATTTAGAGACCTTTGCGAAGTTGTCCAGCGAGCGGTAGATGCCGTCCAGACTGTCCGGCACAGTGTCCACAAAGCAGCTTGAAAGCTGATGGTAGGGCTTTCGTGCGTTGGACATGGTAGGTGTCGCCATCGTGACCTCCATACGGCTGAGCATATCGTAAAAGCGTTTTACCCACCCCATGCGGTCAGAGCCTTCGTTCATAGCAAGATGCAGTGCGATACCCAAAAACATCTCCTGCGGTGTTTCCAGCGGCACGCGGCTGCGTGACTGGATCACATAGCGTTTGAGCAGCAGGTCAAGGCCGGAGTAGGTGAACAGCTCGTCCCGTTCCGGGCAGAGAAAGTCCTCCGCCATGGCAATCTCCTCGTGGGTATAGTGGGCAAGGATATAGTCACCGTAGAGTCCCTTATCCGTCAGATAGCGAAGCTTGCCATAGAGGTCGCCGACGCCGCGCCCCTCCCATTCCTGTGCGTTGCGACAGCGAAAGGAGTGGTTCAGAAGCCGCGCCGCGATGAACTCCCACTTGGGTGCCTCTGCCGTAGTCAGCTCTACCGCCGCCTTGGTCAGTGCCTCAGCCCGCTCATCCTCCGTCATGCCCAGGCGACAGAAACTCTCAAACTTCATTTGAAGCGCCGCGAGGGAGTAGACTTCCTCGGTAAAATCCATCTGGATGCGGCGCAGCACCTCGTCAAGCGAGTCATCCCCCACCGTCCGCGCGATGGTATGCCGGACACGGCGCAGCGCAGACCGCTTTTCGCGGTAGAGGATGTACGCCTTGGCCACCTCATAGTGTCCGCGCTCCATGAGCGTTCGCTCCACCTCGTCCTGCACACGTTCTACGGTGAGCGGCACTGTGACGGAGAGATTGTTGAGAACGGTGGCGAGGATCTCATCCATCTCTCTGCTCCCGATCTCCTTGCCCTGTCCGTCAAACGCCTTTTTCATGGCGTTGAAAATTTTCTCCTGTTGAAAGGGAACAGACTCCCCGTTTCGTTTTCTGATCTCCATTTCGATCCTCTCATCTTCTCCGGTCACTTCTCATGTCCTTTTGGGCAAAGAGCGGGCAAGCGCAGTATCACGCTTGCCCGCTCTGTTTTTGAAAGCCGGTTTTTCTGCAGCCGACGCGGCGGAGCTGTTTGTTGTCTGTTGTCTTGGTTTTGGCTTTCCTGCCAGTTACTTCATAGATTCCAGAATGGCGTCCGCCAGTGCTTCCAGCTCGGTGCGCTTGTCCGTGCCCATGGACGAGGCGAGGCTGAGCCGCTCGTTGAGCACCGTCATGTTCTTAAGCTCATTGTTGACGAATTTCTGCATGAGGTCACCGGACTTCACCGCCCATGAGCCGTTTTCAATGATGGCAAAGGTGCGGTTTTGCAGATTCAGTGCCTTCATATCCATGAGGAAGTCATGCATGGCGGGGTAGATGCCGAGGTTGTAGGTCACAGAGGCCAGGACAATGTGACTGTACTTAAACGCCTCGGAGATCAGCTGGGAGACATGAGTGGAGGACACATCGTACATCGCCACCTTGCTCATGCCCTTATCGCAGAGCGAGGTTGCCAGCGCCTGCGCCGCGTTCTCCGTGTTGCCATACATAGAGGCGTAGACGATGAGCACGCCCTGGGTTTCAGGGGCATAGCGGCTCCATGTGTCGTACTTTTCGATGAACCAGCCCAGATTCTTGCGCCACACGGGGCCGTGGAGCGGGCAGATGTACTTGATCTGATCCAAAACGCCGCCGGCCTTTTTCAGCAGGAGCTGGATGTGGGGGCCGTACTTGCCCACGATGTTGGTGAGGTAGCGGCGGGCGTCGTCCAGCCAGTCCCGCTCGAAGTCCACCTCGTCGGCGAACAGCTTGCCGTCCAGCGCGCCGAAGGTGCCGAAGGCGTCGGCGGAAAAGAGGACGCCGTCGGTGACGTCGAGGGTCACCATGGCCTCCGGCCAGTGAACCATAGGCGCGCCCACAAAGGTGACGGTGTGCTTGCCGAAGGAGAAGGTATCGCCCTCCTTCACCTCGATGCACTCATGTCCGTCCACATGGAAGCCGAACTGCCGCATGAGCATGAATGCCTTCTCGTTGGAGATCAGTTTCACCTTGGGATGGCGCAGCAGGATCTCCTCGATGCAGGCGGCGTGATCCGGCTCCAGATGGTTGACCAGCAGGTAGTCCAGCTCGCGGCCATCCAGCACATACGCCAGATTTTCCAAAAGCTGGCGGCAGGCAGACCAGTCCACCGTGTCAAAGAGCACCGTTTTTTCATCCAGCAGGCAGTAGGCGTTGTAGGTTACGCCCCGGGGAATGGGAAAGCAGTTTTCAAACAGGGCCAGGCGATGGTCGTTGGCGCCCACCCAGTAGAGGTCGTTCGTTACTTTACGCACGCAATACATCTTATCTTGCCTCCTTCACGGCCTCAAGCCTTTACAAATTGATCCTTCGTCTCCGCGCACTCGGGACACACCCACTCGGCGGGAAGCTGCTCAAAGAGCGTACCGGGCGCGATCTCGCCGTCCTCGTCGCCCAACTCCGGCACATACTCGTAGCCGCAGCCGCTGCAGACGTAGCGGTCGCCGATGGGGGCGGGCTTCGGCGGCGTGGGCCGCTTCATCTTTACCATGGGCGGCGCGGGCAGCTTTTCGCCGCTATCCAGCGCGGCAGTGAGCAGGGGCAGGATCTCCTCCACATCGCCCACGATGCCGTAGTCGCAGTTCTTGAAGATAGGCGCGTTACCGTTCTTATTGATGGCCACGATGGTGGAGGCGTCCTTGATGCCCTTAAGGTGCTGGGATGCGCCGGAGATGCCGCAGGCGATGTACAGATTGCCGGTGAACTTCTGACCGGACATACCCACATAGCGGTTCAGCGGCAGATATTTGAGAGTCTCCGCCACAGGGCGGGAAGAACCGATGGCCGCGCCGGCGGCCTTGGCCAGCGACTCTACCAGTTTCATGTTCTTTTTCTCCCCGATGCCCTTGCCCGCGGAGACCACCCGCTCCGCCTGCGGGATAGGCGTATCCATAGGGATGCCCACGGAGAAGTCGTGACCATCCTTCTTCAGCGCCGCCACAAGGTCGGCCACCTGCTGGGCAGCATCCCCCTCCCGGAAGATGGTCTTTTTGCGAATGCCGGTGATGGGCGCGGGTTTCTTGGCCGCCGAACGGCTCTCGCCGCCGGAGCTCTTGCCCAGCCTGCCCAACAGATGAGAGGCGATGACCACCCGCTGGATCTCATTAGTGCCCTCGTAGAGGGTGGTGATCTTGGCGTCGCGGTAGGCCCGTTCCACCTCCATGCCCTTGAGGTAGCCGCTGCCGCCGTGGATCTGCAAGGCATCGTTGGTGACCTCCAGCGCGATGTCCGAGGCGTACATCTTCGCCATGGCGGACTCCATGCCGTAAGGCGCGTGCTGCTCCTTCAGCTCCGCCGCGGAGTAGATGAGGAACCGGGCGCAGCGCAGCTTGGTTGCCATATCCGCCAGCTTGAAGGCGATGCTCTGCTGGGCCGCGATGGGCTTGCCGAACTGGACGCGCTCCTTGGAATAGCTCAACGCGTGCTCAAACGCGCCCTGGGCGATGCCCAGCGCCTGCGCGGCGATGCCGATGCGTCCGCCGTCCAGCGTGGACATGGCAATCTTGAAGCCCTCGCCCTCCTTGCCCAATAGGTTTTCCTTGGGAACCTTCACGTCGTTGAAGATCAGCTCCGCCGTGGAGGAGGAGCGAATACCCATCTTGTCATAGTGGTCGCCGAACTCAAAGCCCTTCCAGCCCTTCTCCACGATGAAAGCGGAGATGCCCCGGGTGCCGATGTCCGGCGTGGTGACGGCGAAAACCACATAGGTGTCCGCCTTAGGGGCGTTGGTAATGAAGATCTTGCCGCCGTTGAGGAGGTAGTAGTCCCCCTTATCCAGCGCCGTGGTCTCCGTGCCGCCGGCGTCGGATCCGGCGTTGGTCTCCGTAAGGCCGAAGGCGCCGATCTTCTCGCCCTTGGCCAGCGGAACCAGATATTTCTTCTTCTGCTCCTCGGTGCCATAGGCGAAAATGGGCCATGAGCCGAGGGAGACGTGGGCGGAGAGGATTACGCCCGTGCCGCCGTCCACACGGGCCAGCTCCTCCACCGCGATGGCGTAGCTCAGAGCATCAAGACCGGCACCGCCGTACTCCTTGGGGTAGGGAATGCCCATCCAGCCCAGCTTACCCAGCTTCTTGACAGCCTCCTCGGGAAACTCATTGTTCTGATCCATTAAAAATGCGAGGGGCTTGATCTCCTCCTCCGCAAAACTCCGGATCTTCGCGCGCAGCTCTTCGTGCGCCGACGTGGTTTGAAACAGCATACGGGTACCTCCTTTTAAAATTTTACAGCTTGCTTGTATCTTGGGGATCGGATCCGCCGGTCAGCAGCCTGCGCAGGCTCACGGCACGGAACGCCTCGTCCTGCTTTTGCTGCAAGGCCGCCAGCTGACAGTGGATGGCGCACCGCCCATGCTTGTCCTGCCAGCGGCATTCATATCCCGGCTCCATGCAGGCGCACAGGATGCCCCGCTCCCCCACGACCCCCATGAGATCGTAGAGGGAGGTCGCGTCCAGATCGCAGGACAGCGCGCAGCCGCCGAGAGCGCCGCGGCTCACCCGCACCAAATTGCCGGCGGAGAGCTTGCGCAGAATCTGGTAGGCAAACTGATTGGGGATCAATTCCGTTTCCGACATCTCGGCCACCGAATGCTTCTCCCCGTCCAGCAGCACCCGCAAAATGCGCAGCGCGTAGTCCGTCTCTTTGGTGATGATCATGCTCCACATCCTCTTTTCGCTTGCTTGTTAATACCATAATATCAATCTTGATAAAATTTGTCAAGATAGTTTCAAAAAAAATATCGCTTTATTACAGACCGCCCCAGACCGGGTCAGCTTCGCTTTCAATTCAGCGAAAAGCCATGTTCCTTACAATTATAGAAGCCGAAAAAGCTGTGCCGTGGCAGTCCGCCAAAAGCAGAAAAGACTATGCCTGAAAACCAGAAAGCGGAGGAATTGGTTGGGGCTCGCAGGGGTCGCCCATCCAAGGCGGATGAGGCGATCCCTGACAAGCCTAAGCCATCCAACCGAAACAAGCAATAAAGTGCGTGCTTTTCATTTTATATCCGACGCACTATGTTAAGATGTGCAGTAGATGTTCCATTTTTCTGTCCCATTCTCTGCTGGAATCGGCGCACTCTTTCAATTCAGTTTCGACTTCAGCATTTATCGGCAAGTTTTTCTTGTAGCGGATGGTATGCTCAAGGCTTGCCCAGAAGTCCATAGCGATTGTACGGAGTTGTATCTCCACTGGCACATGGATCTCTTTTTCCGCAAAGAATACCGGCAGCTGGATCGTCAGGTGCAGACTGCGATAGCCATTTGGCTTAGGGTGTGAAATATAATCTTTCTCCGTGATGATTTCAATGTCAGACTGATCTTTTAAGCACTTTGCCAAAAAGAACACATCCTCCTCGAAAGAGCAGATCACCCGCACACCGGCAATATCCATGATATTTGCCTGCATGGTCGGAAAATCCAGAGAAAGTCCGCGCTTCTGCATCTTATTCATAATGCTGGACGGCGACTTCAAGCGACTTTTCATACTTTCTATCGGATTGCGATCATGCTGCAATGAAAACTCTTCGTTTAGAATTTCCAACCTGCTTTCCAGTGCTTTCAGCGCACATCGGTATTGCAGCATGACTTCCTGATACCTGCGATTTTCGCTTAAAAGGCGCTGGCACTGCAGATCATCTAAGCCTTTATCTGCCGCAACCGTCAAGCCAAATAAATTTTCACTCATAGTTTCTCCATTCCGCAGGGATAGGCGCTCCGCGCTGTCTGCTGCTCTTGTGTTACGACCTGATAAAAACTGTATCCGCCGGAGAGATGGGAACAGCTGAAACCATACTGCGTCAAAAGCCGACAGGCCAGATAACTGCGAAGCCCAGTCTGGCAATTCACATAGATAGGCTTGTCCCGCTCTAACTCGTCCAAGTGCTCCCGCAGATCGTCCAGTGGAATATTGCGGAATCCATTCAAGTGCCCACGCCGATATTCGCCTTCCGTGCGGACGTCCAGCAACGTCGCACTGCCATCGCAGGGCAAGTCCTCAACATCATTCCAATGGAACTGCTGCACTTTCCCGCTCTCCAAATCCTCGATCATAAAACCGGCCATATTGACCGGATCCTTGGCAGAGGAATAGGGCGGCGCATAGGAAAGGTCAAGTTCCGTCAGTTCCAAAGCTTTCATTTTTGCGCGAATGGCCGTTGCCAGTACATCAATACGCTTGTCCACGCCCTCGCCGCCAACGATCTGCGCACCCAGCAGCCGCAGGCTTTCCTTTTCATACAGTACCTTCATTGCCATAGACTGTGCGCCGGGGTAATAGGCAGCGTGGGATGCCGGGAAAAGCACGACTTTGTCGTAAGCGATTTCTGCTGCCTGCGCCGCTTTTTCATTGATCCCCGAGGAGGCCGCTGTCAAGCCGAACAGTTTCAGAACAGACGAGCTCTGAGAGCCGTGAAAGTGGCTATTGCCGCCACAGATATTGTCAGCGGCAATGCGTCCCTGCTTGTTGGCGGGTCCCGCCAGCGAAATCAACGCTTTCTGCCCGGTTACAAAATGGGTGACCTCTACGGCATCGCCCACAGCATAGATATCCGGCACGGAGGTTTCCATCCGCTCGTTGACAGCGATGCTGCCCCGGATGCCCAACTCAAGTCCGGCCTCTTTTGCCAGATGGGTGTCCGGCGTGACGCCGATGGCCAACAGCACCATGTCGGAGCGCAGCGGCTCACTTTCCTCCAGCAGCGTCAGCACGGAATCTCCGTCCTGTCGGAATCCGGTGACGGTTTCACCCAACCGGAGAGTCACGCCGTGTCTGCGCATTTCCGCATGGACAAAGCTCGCCATGTCCGCATCCAGTGGTGCTAATAGCTGATTGGGTCGCTGAACGATGGTGACGGAAACGCCCATTTCTGTAAGGTTTTCCGCCATTTCCAGACCGATAAAGCCGCCGCCAGCCAAAACAGCGTTTTTCGGCTTCTGATCCTCTACAAAGTGCCTGATGCGGAGGGTATCCTCCACGGTGCGCAGCGTGAAAACACGCTCACTGCTGACGCCGGAAAGCGCAGGAACCGTCGGCTTTGCGCCGGGTGCGAGGAGCAGTTTGTCATAGGTTTCCGTATAGATCTTCCCGCTGTCCAGTGTGCGGACAGTGACGGTTTTCTCTGCGGGATTGATCGCAGTTACTTCCTGCCGTACCCTCACATCAATGCGAAAGCGATCCCAAAAGCTCTCCGGAGTTTGCAGAGTCAGTTCTTCTTGCTCCTTGATCACACCACCCACATAATACGGCAGGCCGCAGTTGGCATAGGACACATAGCCGCTGCGCTCGATCATGATGATCTGCGCGTGTTCATCCAAACGGCGGATGCGGGCAGCAGCAGAAGCACCGCCCGCCACGCCGCCTACAATTACGACCTTCATTTCACGCCCTCCACCATTGCGGCAATCTCCGACTTAGGCCGATAGCCGACCGATTTGGCAACGGCCTTTCCATCCTTGAATACGACCAGCATCGGGATACTGGATACTTGAAAACGCATTGCCAGCTCCATCTGCTCGTCCACGTTGACCTTGCCCACCTTGAGCGTACCGCTTTTTTCTTCGGCAAGCTCATGCAGTACGGGAGAGAGCATTTTGCACGGTCCGCACCAGTCCGCATAGAAATCCAGCAGGACGGGCTTGTCGGAATGCAGTACCTCATTTTCAAAATTCGCAGCGGTAATTTTCAGTTCAGCCATGAGAAAGGCTCCGTTCTGTTATCTTTGTTTATTCTTTGTTTTTCAGCTTGCAAATGCCCTGCGTCATGGTTCCCATCGGACAAAACGCACACCATGTGCGGGGCTTGTAGAGCACCATAACGATCAGACCCAGCAGCAGAGAGGTCAGCATGAGGCTATAAAAGCCAAAGCTGAACTGCGCTACCCAGTCAGTGACCGTACCGGCTGTATAAGTCCAGCTCCACGGTACACGGAATGTCCAGAACAGCTTAATGGCCTCCCGCAGGGACGCAGCACCCGCAGCGACCAGATAGGTCTGGAACACCATGTTGCCGAACATCGTCAGGAAAAAGAGCAAAAAGGCATAACGGAACCACTTGGAGGACATCCAGCGGGGCGTGGGCTTGCAGCGGGAGCATTTAAGGTCTGTCCCCAGCTTGCTGAACAGTTGCCCCCGTCCGCAGAGGTGGTTGCAAAAGAATTTGTTCCCGCCAAAGATGGCTAAAAGCAGCGGCAGAAGAAAATCGATCATACCCAGCCACGCGAACAGGATATTGAAAAAGCCCAGTGCAAAATAGATGATGGCATATACCCACAGGTAATCGTACCAATGCTTTGCTTTCATGCGTCAGCCCTCACTTTCACCTCAATGCAGCCGACGGGACAAAGCTTTGCGCACTTGCCGCAGCCTACGCAGCGTTCCGCCTCCACGGCGGCGTAGCAGCCGCGGCACACCTTGACGGCCCCCAGTGGACAGGTTTTTTCGCACACACCGCAGGCGACGCACCGCGTCTTATCTATGGCAGCCAGTTTCTTTGACAGCATAGCTTTCCTCCCTTAATCCTACAAGGATTTGTAATAGAGCATACAGTGGCAGACCCCCTCGAAGCCCGGATCTGCAATTGGATTCTTGAACTCCTGGCACATACATTTGGTTGCCTCTGTGCGCTCCCTGCGGCAGGGACAGTACCCGCCGGTGCGCTTGAGTCCTTTTCTGATGGTGCTGACAATCTCCTGATCGGGATTGAGCTTGATTTTCATGTTCGCCAGCTCTTTCTTGATTGTGGCTTTATCATACCGCAGGACAAAGTCTTTTTCTGTGACGAGGTTACATTGATAAAAAAATCCGGTGCTTTTTGAGCACCGGATTTTAAGAAGGTGAATTACGCTTTCCACAGACTGTGGAGGTTGCAGTAGGCGTAGACCGCCTCGACCTCATCGCCCTCGCAGAGAGCGAAGCAGACCTCCGGCTTTTCGCCGGGATGCAGTTCCTTACGCTGATTGCCCTGCTTGGTCTGGAGAGATACCCATTCGATGTAGTGCTCCGGCAGCATGGGGTGCTCCACGGAGCCGACCTTGACATGGACGATGCCGTTTTCCACTGTCCAGACAGGGACGTGCTTCTCCACGGCGGCATCGGTGGTGCCGGGAACAATCTCGCTCATCGGCTTGCCGCAGCAGACAACAGGGACGCCTGCGTCCTTAACTTTGGCAATGATGTTACCGCAATGCTTGCAAATGTAAAACTTCTGCTCCATGATAATTCTCCTTTTCTTTCTTTAATAGTTTTCTGCGTGAATTTCAAAATAGCTCTGGGGATGGTTGCAGGTGGGGCAAACCTCCGGGGCCTTCTCGCCCACGACGATGTGACCGCAGTTGCGGCACTCCCACACCTTGACCTCGCTCTTGGCAAAGACCTCCGCCATCTCCACATTGTGCAGCAGGGCACGGTAGCGCTCCTCGTGGTGCTTTTCAATGGCGGCGACCAGGCGGAAACGCTGGGCCAGCGCATGGAAACCTTCCTCATCGGCTGTTTTGGCAAAGCCGTCGTACATATCCGTCCACTCGTAGTTCTCACCCTCAGCGGCGGAGAGAAGGTTTTCTGCGGTGTCGCCAATGCCGTTCAGTTCTTTGAACCACAGCTTGGCGTGTTCCTTCTCATTATCAGCGGTTTTGAGGAACAGTGCCGCGATCTGCTCAAAGCCTTCCTTCTTGGCCTTGGATGCAAAATAGGTGTACTTGTTGCGTGCCTCGGACTCACCGGCAAAGGCAGCCATCAGGTTTTTTTCGGTTTGAGTTCCTGCGTATTTCGTTTCTTTCATGGTGGATACTCCGTCCTGTTTTTCTGCTTTTATTGTAGCAAATCTATGATTTTATTCCGTGACGAAGTCACATTCCTTTTTATTTTAGACGATTTAGTCTGTTCTTATCCCGCAGCGTGATTGCACCACGCTTCAGCTCCACCAGTCCGTCCTCCGAGAAGCTTTTGAGCATCCGTGCCACTGCCTCCCGTGCCGAGCTGATGTGCTGGGCGATCTGCTCATGGGTCATACGTATCGTGTCGGAGCCGGTACGTTCCGCTTCGGCAAAGAGAAATTCTGCCAGCCGCCGATCCAGCCCCTTGAACATGATCTGCTGCATCGCCCACATCACATCAGAAAACCGTTTCGTTGCCAGTTCATAGAGAAAACAGCGGACATGGAGATTTTTCTCCTTGAGTGCAGCAATGACATTTGCAGGGATAATCAGAACGTCCGTATCCATTCCGGCAGTCATTTGCGTATCAAAGGTGATCTGACTGATCACGCAGGAGGCGGAAAGCACGCATAGTTCGCCCGGATACAGGCGGAACAGCGTTACCTCCCGCCCCTCATCAGAGAGAAGATAGGTGCGGATCTCGCCGGAAAGAATAAACAGCATTCCGAGACATTCATTGTCGCTGCTGTGAACGAACGCACCTTTTTTATAATGACGGACAAAGGCACTTCGGCGTAGTGTGTCCATTTCGCGTTCGGTCAAGGATGACCAGAACGGAAGTTGTGTCAGTGTGCGTTCCATATCAATGGCAGCTATGCTTGCCGCAGCCGTGGTCACCGCAGGAGTGACCAGCCTCGCCGTGCTCATGGTCATGGTGGTCACAGTGAACATTGGGATCGTAGCCCAAACTTCCGTTGAGCAATGCACTCACCGCCGCATCAGCGTCCCCACTGACACCGCCGTAGAGCTTGATACCCGCTTCGGCGAGTGCTGCCTGCGCACCTCCACCGATGCCTCCGCAAACCAAAGTGTCCACACCGTGCTGCATCAGGAAGCCTGCCAGTGCGCCGTGACCACTGCCGTTGGTGTCAACGACTTTCGCATGAGTGATTTTGCCGTCCACAGCTTCATAAAGCTTGAACTGCTCGGTGTGACCGAAATGCTGAAAGATTTGACCGTTTTCATAGGCAACTGCAATTTTCATAATGGAATCTCCTTTGCAAGTTTTGCCTGATTTTTCCATGTTGGCTCTCTGCATCCGGCAGCAACGGCCGCAGTGAGCTGCCTCCTATCCTCCGCAGATGCGGTAGTTTCCCCCGGTGATGTGCAGCGGTTTCCCGTGGACAAGATACGCTGCGATCTTGCTCCGTGCGCTTTCGTAAATCTCCTGCACGGTAGAGCGGGAAATGTCCATTTGAGCGGCACACTGCTCGTGGGTTTGCTGCTCCAAGTCAACCAGCCGAATGACCTCGTATTCGTCCAGCGTCAGCAGGATCGGCTCGGTATTCCCGCACCCGTTGGGACAGAATGTATCGACCTGTGGTACGCCACAAATTCGACGGCACCGTGGCGGTCTTGGCATGGGAGCTTTCCTACCTTTGTATTCGGTATATTCCGATTATAGCACTTTGAGCAGAAAAAAACAATTTTTCAAAAGCTGCTACATTTTCCGTCCTCATATGTGTGCCGGCTGATATTCGGAGTCGAATGCTACATGTGAGCCTTGTTCGTAATGCCCACCGATCATGACCGTAGCGGCAGTCACAGCATCCACCTGCAAGCGTTCCCGGTAATGCTTGCATTTTCGTAAAAAAACATTATAATTGAATCAGTTAAATCAAAGGAGGTATCAAATCATGAAATCACATAAATACTGGTCCTTAGGCGCACTTTTCTGTATGTTGGGATGCATTTATTCTGGAATCAAAAAATCTATGACTGCGCATAAATACTTTGCCTATTCTTCATTGCTTTGTATGGGCATGTCCATTTATTCCGGTCACAAACTGGTTTCTCCAAAGAAGAAAAAAATCACTAAATCTAATAATAGTGAGAATAGTTAAACAAAAAATTTCCTTTCTTTATCTTTATTCTCCTTGCCCTGCGGGACCAGTATGATTTTGAATACGGAACCGATAAAGAGGTTGATGGTGCTGTCATCAACGACAAGTGCAAGGCTCTGGCGCAAAAGGTCAAAGAGATTATCGACACCAAATCTTCGTTTGCTGGCTGAACAATCAGAACGTCCGCAATCAGTTGAAGCTGGAGATCAAGATCTGCCTTGTAAAAACGGCTATCCTCCACAGTACAGCCCCGAAGTTTTCAAAAAGGTCATGGAGCAGGTCGAGAACTTTGAGGAGAACAATTAAATCATCCATAAAGAAAAAAATACAGCTATATTCAGGCTTCACACTGAAATATAGCTGTATTTTTTTGCATCGCTAACAATTGTTGTGTTTTCTCTTGAAAACAGCGTAAAGATTTATTATAATAAGATAAATAGTTGTTTAATTTGCAAAGGAGGCCTGAAGTATGGCAGCACAGCGCACCTATCTGGCAATCGACCTGAAAAGTTTCTATGCCTCGGTGGAGTGCGTAGACCGCCATCTGGACCCCCTGACCACCAATCTGGTGGTGGCGGACGCCTCCCGCACCGAAAAGACCATCTGCCTTGCGGTGTCGCCGTCCTTAAAAGCCTACAAGATACCCGGCAGAGCACGGCTGTTTGAAGCCGTTCAGCGGGTGAAAGAGGTCAACGCTCAGCGGCTGCAAACTGCCATCCGTCAGCAAAAGGCAGTCCGGGGAGAAGATGGCAAGTACCACTTTGCCAGCACCTCTTTTGATGCCAATGCCCTGAACGCAGACCCGGCGCTGGGGCTGAGCTATATTGTTGCGCCGCCCCGGATGCAGCGGTATCTGGATGTGTCCACCCAGATCTACAAGACCTACCTCAAATATGTGTCCCCGGCAGACATTTACCCCTACTCCATCGACGAGGTTTTCATTGATGTGACGGGCTATCTGCCTTATTATCACATGAGCGCCCATGAACTTGCCATGACCATGGTGCGGGAGGTGCTGTACAACACCGGCATCACCGCAACGGCAGGCATCGGCACTAACCTCTACCTTGCAAAGCTGGCCATGGACATTGTGGCAAAGCACATCCCGGCAGACAAAGATGGTGTCCGCATTGCGGAACTGGATGAGCAGTCCTATCGGTATCTGCTGTGGAACCACAGACCCCTGACGGATTTCTGGATGACCGGTCCCGGAACCGTTAAGCGGCTGGAAGCTCATGGCATCTACACCATGGGGGACTTGGCACGGTTCTCCATCCATGGAGAGGATCGTCTGTATGAGATTTTCGGCGTGGATGCAGAAATTCTCATCGACCACGCATGGGGCTACGAACCCTGTGGCATGGAGCAGATCAAAAGCTACAAGCCCAGCACCAACAGCATCAGCGAGGGGCAGGTACTATCCACTCCTTACCCGTATGATAAAGCAAAACTCATTGTCCGGGAGATGGCGGAGATTCTGATGTTCCGGCTCACGGAAAAGAAGCTGGTGGCGGAATCCATCACCTTGGAGGTGGGCTATGACCGGGAGAACGTGGACAAGGGCGGCTATCGTGGTCTGACCCAGACCGACCGCTACGGCAGAATCATCCCCAAGGCGGCACACGGCACCGTCCGGTTTGATGCCCCTACCAATCTGGGCAGTACCCTCATCAACGAAAGCGCAAAGCTGTTTGAGCGCATCACCGACCCGGCGCTGACGGTGCGGCGCATTACTATCAACGCCAACAAGGTCACGCCGGACGAGGGCATCTATCAGGTGGACTTTTTCACCGACACCAAGAAGCTGGAAAAGGAGAAAAAACTCCAGCAAGCCATGCTTGGCATCAAGAACAAGTACGGCAAAAACGCCGTGCTGAAAGCCAACAGCTATGAGGAAGGTGCCACTATGCGCCAGCGCAACGCACAGATCGGCGGTCACAGCGCAGGAGGTTCGGATGGAAAACTACAAAAATAGCAAGATCGGGCGGGAGACCGCCCAAAAGTACGGGGACATCCTAGAGATGGAACGCCCTCAGACCGGAGAATCCCTCCGCAAGCACCCCCGCATGACCCTTCAGAACCGTGCCAAAATCTTCTCGCCCTTCTCTCCGCTGCGGGGCTATGACGAGCAGCTTGCCGCAGAAAAGCAGCGCACCGAGCGTGTGCCCAAGCGCATTCTGACTGAGGAAGAAATGTCGGCTCTGTCCGATCGGCTGATGCAGGTCACCAAGAGCATGACCATCACGGTGCGGTATTTCAAAGAGGATACCGCCCACCCGGAGATTCCCGCAGTGGGCAACTACATCACGCTGACCAGAAAAGCGGACCGCATCGACCCGGTGTTCCGCACCTTGCAGGTGGGCGAAACCGTAGTTCCCTTTGAAGATCTGGTTGAGATCAGTGGGGAAAGCATCATGGAGATTGACCAATATCTCGGCATTACAGAGGATTAAGCACAAAAAAGACCACCAGCCGGAAACGGCTGGTGGTCTTGCTTACTTATGCTGTATCGCCGGGAGCTGTTTGATTTTATTTCCGACTTTTTTGCGTTCCAGTGAGAACACCATATCTGGAGTACGTTCAAAAAATCCTATATCACGCCGCCAGCTTGTCCCACACTTGCAATGGAACAGCCCTGTGAACTGCTGTTTCATCTTGCGCCCGCAGTTTGGGCAGATATGTTTACTTGCCCCTCATATTGCATTACTGGAGCTTTGCAAGGATTTCTTCAGCCGTCATACCGCTGGCAAGCAGCTTCTTCAGCACATCTTCTGCTTCGCCTTTCTTTGCTTCTTCTGCTGCCTTTGCTTCGACGGCAGCTTTTTTGTTTTCGGCTTTGGTAAGTTCCTTGGTGGCGGCTTTCAATTCTGCTTTCTTGGCTTTCAGCTGCGTCTTCAGATCATCGAGATTTGCAGTCAGTGCAGCAACCTCAGATTCGATTTTTTCCTTTTCGGCGGTCTTTTCTGCAACGACGGCTGCATAATCAACGTTGGCATTTACAATACGGGTCTTATTCTTGCTTCCCTTGGGTCTTGCCATAATAATTTCCTCCCATACAGTGAAATAATTTGATACTTACAAGTATATTCCAAATAGTCAGAATTGCAATAGGTAACCTGAGCTGTTTTCAACTGCTACTGTGCCACATCAGAAGGTAGGGCTTCATAATGGCAAGATACTTATCGCGTGCAGAACTTTCGTGCATATGCTTCTTGAGAATCCATCTAGTGAATATCGACACCCTCCATGATCTTTTCTATCCAATTTGTGGAAGAATCATTTTTCTCACTAAATGACCCCAAATAATGTGACGAACTCTCAACCTCTATTATTACACCATCCGGCATTCTATATTTTTCTAAACTGAGATTCAAACCTTTAAGTGGGATTGTTCTAGCCAGTTGAGGGATAGAAACTGTATGGAGAAT